>DIDB01000169.1 GCA_002417905.1 Pseudomonadaceae bacterium UBA5811 | reverse complement strand
GACAAGGTGCCGGATCATGGCCGGCAAATGGTCACACCGGCTGCGCAAAACCGACTTTATGGCCCGCTACGGCGGTGAGGAGTTTGTGCTGCTGCTGCCGGATACCGGGCCAGAGGCCGCCCTGGAGGTGGTGGAGGACCTGCGCCGCTGCATCGGGGACTGCCCCTTCCATTTCAGGGGCGAGCGCATTCCGATTACCGTATCAGCCGGCCTGGCCAGCCTGGAGACCGGCGATGATGCCGGCCGGATTTTCGAACGGGCCGACCAGGCCCTGTACCGGGCCAAACAGACGGGCCGCAACCGGACTGAACAGGGTTAGGAGCACATCATGAAAGGCTGTCTGGGACTGCTGGTTCTCCTGCTGCTGGCCGGCTGTGCCAGCTCCGGCCGGAACGGGCTGGAGATTGACCGCAGCCACCCCTCGGCCGGGGCGGACAGCCGGGTCCAGTTTATCGTGCTGCATTACACGGCAACGGACCTGCCCGGCTCGCTGGCGGCCCTGACCGGCACCCGGGTCAGCAGCCATTACCTGATCAGCGCCCGGCCAGCCCGTATCTACCAGCTGGTGGATGAAAACCGGCGGGCCTGGCACGCCGGGGACAGCGAGTGGCAGGGCCGGACCTGGCTGAATGCCAGTACCATCGGCATCGAACTGGTCAATCCGGGCTACACCACAGGCCCGGATGGCCAGCGGATCTGGCATCCCTACGCCGAAGAGCAGATCAGCACCCTGATTGCCCTGCTGAAAGACATCATGCGCCGCCACGGCCTGAAGCCCGGGGCCATTGTCGCCCACAGCGATATTGCGCCCCAGCGCAAGGTGGACCCGGGGCCACTGTTTCCCTGGCCCGCACTGGCCCGGGCCGGGCTGGTGCCCTGGCCAGATCCGGCGCTGGTCCAGCAGTGGCAGCTGCAGTTTGCCACCCGCCTGCCCGATGCCCGCTGGTTTCAGGCCCAGCTGGCCCGCTTTGGCTACCGGGTTCCTGACAGCGGCGCCTTCGACCCGGCTACCCGCCGGGTAATTGCCGCCTTCCAGATGCGCTACCGGCCGGCCGGCTGTGAGGGCAATCCCGATGCCGAAACCGCCGCCCTGCTGGCCGTCCTGAATGCCCGCGCGCCCTGAGCCAGCTACCGCTGGCACACGCCGCTGTAAAACCCGGTAACACCATAACGCCTGGCGGAACCGGCCAGAGTGGCTCCGCCAGATCATCACGACCGCGATTCATCAGGCTGTCACCCAATGGCCCCCCAATAGCCCGACGGCTGGCATGGGAACTGCAAACCTGTTTCCGGGTGCTGCCGCCGGCAGCATTCCCGAGCCGATCGGGTAGCCCCATACCAACAAGAAACCAGAGGGAAACCATCATGCTGAACCGGACAACCATCGCGCTACTCACCGTACTGACCGCCGCCGTCCTTGGCATGGGTGGCACCGCAGGCATGGCGGCCAGTGCTGCCCGCCTCCTGTCGGCAGTCCTTGTACTGTCATTCATCCTGTCCCTGGTGGTCTGCCGCAGCCGCCGGGTGCGCTTCTAGCTGGCGGCGGCCACTCAGGCCGGTGGCGTCAGCTGCCGGGCCAGCTCACGCAGGGCGCTCCGGGCCTGCAACACCTGCTGCAGGACCTCGCCAGCCCTGGTACGGTCAATACCCAGCCGCCCGAACAGCGACCCGGCCTGACAGACCGGCCGCTCACCCTCCCCGGCTTCATGCAGCAGCAGATTCGCCAGGCTGACCAGGGCCGGATACCGGGCATGAGGTCCCTGATACTCCGGATCCGCCTGGAAACGCAGGGTAACCAGCAGCTCCTCGGGCATTTCCCAGTGCTGCATCAGCCAGGCACCCACCTGTTCGCGGGTAATCCCCAGCAGATGCTGCTCGACCAGCCGGTGTGACAGGTGCGGATTCAGGGCCAGATGCTGGCAGAGCGTGCGGAAGTACGGTGGAAATACATGGGCCAGCACCAGCCAGCCGATGTTATGCAACAGGCCACACAGGTAAGCCATGCCAATATCGGCTGACCGGTCTGGCAACAGACGGACTAGTCCGTCCATCAATGCTGCCGAATAAACCGCCTGCTGCCAGTAGCGCTGGCTGTAATAGGCCTCATCAGCCGGCAGGCTCATGGCCTTGCCCAGCGCCAAGCCCAGTGCCAGATTGATGACCACATCAAAACCCAGCACCCGGACAATCGCATCTTCCACGGAGCGGATACGGCTGGGCGAGGCGTAATAGGGCGAAGAAGCCCAGCTGACCACCTGGGCAGCCAGCGCCGGATCGGTTTCCACCAGCCGGGTGATATCTTCCACCGTGGTCGCCGGATCGGTCCGCAGCTGGATGATCCGGCTGGCCGAGCGGGGCCGGGGTGGCAGCTCGATGGGACCGCCCAGCCGCTGCTGGACCCGGCGGGCGGTAAAAGATCCGGCCTGCAGGCGGTCTGCTGCAGTGACAGACACCGCCATGGCAGCCTGCAGCGGCGCCAGCGGAATCCCGATTTCGCCACTGGTGGTGGCCTCCATCAGCCGGCAGAAGGCCGGGCCAGACAGGATAACCCAGCTGCCGGCGGCACCACCGTTCAGCCAGAGCTCCGGCAGTTTCTGGAGTACCCGGGCATACAGGCAGGGCAGCCCGAGCAGCTGGGGCAGGGCGGGCAGGCTGCTCAGGCCCTGCCGCGCCAGTCGCTGCCTCTGCTCCAGGCGGGAAACCGGCTGCAGGGTCCGCCCGGTCAGGGCTTTCAGCTGGGCGAGATCCAGCAGCCGGTCCCCCGGAAACAGTACCAGCAGGGGGCCGATCTCATCTTCCACCAGAGCAGCCTGCAGTTGCCGGGTGGCATCTGGCTGCTCGTCTGGCCGGGCCGCCCGCCACTCCAGCTGCAACCGCTCCAGCAGCCGCCGGGTCACCACCGGCAGCACAGCGGCAGGCCGGGATTCAGGCACAGTATCCATGGTCGCTTCCTTCCGTAATGGGGCTGATTCCTACCGGGCTAAACCTGCCCATATTGCTGGCCATGACGCAACCAGCGCTGTAGCAGTGGATCGACCGCCTGTGGCCACTGCGCCAGCAGAATCCGGGCTGCTTCGCGGACCTCGGGCAGCAGACCGGCATGGCGCATCAGGTCGGCAACCCGGAACTGCAGCAGACCGGTCTGCCTGGTGCCCAGCACCTCGCCGGGGCCACGCAGCTCCAGGTCTTTTTCGGCGATCGCAAAACCATCGCAGGTCTCACGCATGATCGCCAGCCGCTCCCGGCCCATTTGTGACAGGGGTAACTGATACAGCAGCAGGCAGTGGCTGGCCGTGCAGCCCCGCC
>DIDB01000095.1 GCA_002417905.1 Pseudomonadaceae bacterium UBA5811 | reverse complement strand
GCGCCGACATCCTGCACCACCTGGCTGCCCTGCCGGCGGCCGAGGCCCGCCACAAGCACCAGTGGCTGCTGGACTATGAGCGGAGCCTTGCACTGGCAGCCCGCCCGGCCCCGGGAGCCCGCAGACTGGTCCAGCACCTGCGGACCCGGGGCTGCCAGCTGGGCCTGCTGACCCGCAATGCCCGGGAGCTGGCCCTGATTACCCTGCAGGTGCTCGGACTGGACGGCTGCTTTGCCGATGGCCTGGCCATTCTCGGCCGGGATGAAGCCCCCCCCAAACCGGACCCCGGTGGCCTGCTGCAGCTGGCCCGCCACTGGCAGACAGAGCCAGACCAGCTGGTGATGGTGGGGGATTACCGCAATGATCTGGAATGCGCCCGCCGGGCCGGGGCCTGCAGCATACTGGTCAACCGGCCGGCCAGCGACTGGCCGGAGCTGACCGACGTCTATCAGCCCGATTGCCAGGCCCTGCTGCGGCAGCTGGAGTCAGAGTGAGCGGGCCCGGAACGCATCACAGGCATCCGGGCTGCCACTGCGAAAGCCGGCACTGAACCAGCGCATGCGCTGGGCCGAAGTACCGTGGGTAAAACTGTCCGGCACCACCCGTCCCCGGGCCTGCTGCTGCAACCGGTCATCACCGATGGCCTGTGCCGCCCGCAGGGCATCCTCCACATCACCCGGCTCCAGCCAGTGGTAACGCTGCTGGCCATGGTATGCCCAGACTCCGGCCAGACAGTCGGCCTGCAGCTCCTGGCGCACCAGCAGCCCGCCGGCCCCGTCCATCCGGGCCCCCTGTTGCCGGGCCCGGGCCATTTTCTCCGGCACGCCGACCAGGGTCTGCACATGGTGCCCCACCTCATGGGCAATCACATAGGCCCGGGCAAAATCTCCGGTGGCCCCGAAGCGGCCGGACAGCTCCCGGAAAAACTGCAGGTCCAGATAAACCTGCCGGTCCCCCGGACAGTAAAACGGCCCCACAGCGGAACGGGCAAACCCGCAGGCCGACTGGACGCCATCACTGAACACGATCAGCTTCGGGTTCTGGTAGACCTTGCCCGCCTGGCGGAACAGCTGCTGCCAAGTATCCTCGGTGTCGCCCAGAATGGTGCGGACAAAGCGCATCTCCCGCCCTCCGGCCGGGCCTGCCGGAACGGCAGCGGGTGGCCGGACGGGCTGCTCCAGCCACTGATCCAGGATCTGGGTCGGACTCAGGCCGTCCAGCAGGCCCAGCACCACCACCAGCGCCACCCCTCCCAGGGTCAACCGGCCAGCGGACAGGCCGGAACGTCCCCGGAGATCCTCCACATTGCCGCTTTCCCGGCCCTCATCCCAGCGCATGGCCTGCCCTCCCGCCGCCGTTCCGGAGGGTCCTATTCTGCCCGCCGGGCCCGGCGGGCGAAAGGCTCAGAGCCGGGGTGCGCCCGCAGGAGGACAGGGCTCCCGGCAGGCCACTCCAGCCGGAGTGGCGGGCGTGGCGCCTTTCAGCCGGCGAAAGTCGATCAGGGCTTTGGGGCGGCGTGGATCGCCCACCAGCAGCTCGCCCGGTGTGTAGCTGCGGCTGACCAGACTGCGCGACCGGTCCAGCTCCTGATACTCCAGCCCGGCCAGCTCCGACCAGGTATGCACCAGATCCATGCTGCTGTAATCACGCTGCAGCACCGGGGCGGACAGGTCCAGGGTATCCCGGGCTTTCCAGGCCGGCGAGCGCCACAGGATAAAGGGCACGGCAAACATGTCGGCTGTCGGCGAGAACTCGCTGCGGCCCTGCAGCTCCGGATAGAGCGGATCAAATACAGCTTCGCCATGATCAGACAGGTACAGCAGGAAACCGTCCGGCCTTGTTTCGGCAAAACGGTCAATCAGCTCAGACACCACCCGGTCGTTATAGCGCACCGCATTGTCATAGGCGTTGTAGACCTCCAGCTGGCTGGCATCCAGACCGGGCGTGGCCCCTTCGGCTCCGGAAAACACTGCAAAGTCCTCCGGGTAACGGTATTTGTAATTGCGGTGTGTCCCCAGCAGGTGAACCACAATAAATTTGCGGGGAGCCGGCTCGGCCAGCACCTTGCGGAATGGCTCCAGTACCACCTCGTCATACTGGCGGGAAGAGTTCTGCTCGCGATTATTGTTCAGGTAAAACTGCTCGTCTGCCTGCTCTGAAAACGAGGTCAGCAGGGTATTGCGCCGGGTCATGGTCTGCTGGTTGGTGATCCAGTACGTCCGGTATCCCGCCTGTTTCATCAGGCTGATCAGGGACGGCGTGGTCATATAGCGGTCCGGATGACGCTGGTCGGCAAAAGTCAGGATCTGCTCCAGCGCCTCAATGGTATAGGGCCGGGGACTGATCACCCGCCCGAAGATGTCCAGCTGGTCACGGCGGGCCTCAAGACCGGGCGTGGTGGGCCGGGCATAACCATACAGGCCCATGCGCCGCCGGTTGGTGGATTCGCCAATCACCAGCACCAGGGTCGTGGGCAGGCCCGCCCGCTGGTCATGCAGACCGGTCAGGGGGGCAATGCGGGCCCGGGCATCCAGCAGCGCCTGCATGTTATCCAGCTGCCGGCGGTACTGGTGATAGCCCACCACCAGCTGCCAGGGTACAGCCGGCTCGATACGGGCCTCAAACTTGTCCAGGGCCACCCTGGGATCGTCGTTGACCGAAAACTGGCGGATGGCCGGGTAGGCCACTGAAATACCAAGGCAGAACAGCGTGGCCAGAATCCGCGCCGGCAGCCGGGGCCGGACCGGCCTCAGTCCACGCCACAACAGCCAGCCGCCCAGCGAGTAGGCCAGCAGGGCCGCAAGGATCGACCAGGAGAAATAACTGCCGACATATTCACTGGCTTCGGTCCAGTTGGACTCGAACAGGATAAACACCACGCTCTGGGAGAACTCCTGACCATAGATCAGGTAATAACCAAAGATCGGCAGCGAGCCCAGCCAGAGCAGCAGCCCGATAACCGCTGACAGGCCACGGGTGCGGGCCGGCCACAGCAGCAGTGGCACCAGCCAGAGTGCTGAAACAAACAGCGACTGGCGCAATCCGCGAAAGCCGGTAATCCCGGCGCTGTAAAGCAGCACCTGGGTAACCCCGGAGAAATACCAGAAAAACAGGAAGGCCCGGCCCAGCCCGGCCCAGTCGGTTTCTGGCTGACAACGGTCTTCCCGGGCTGCTTCCGCTTGCATGGCCGCACTCTGCAGGTTCAAAAGCGCGCACTATGCGGGGCCAGCCGTGAGTCAGCCGCCAAAATAACGTGATAATTTTGTCAGGATGCCAGCCCGCAGGCAGCACGGGCTGGCAGACGTTCAGAGCCGGAACTGGACAATCCGCCCGTTCAGCTCGGCGGCCAGCCGGGTCAGCTCCTGACAGGCCGCCAGCATCTGGCTGGCATCCGTGGCTGACTGCTCGGACAGGTTGCGGATATTCACCAGATTGCGGTCCACTTCCCTGGTCACGCTGGCCTGCTCCTCCGAAGCGGTGGCAATCAGCAGGTTGCCCTCATTGATCCGCCCGGTTGCCGCCGCAATTTCATCCAGTGCCTTGCCCGCCTGCTCGGCCACCTCAAGGCTGGTGTGGGCT
>DIDB01000067.1:273-3172 GCA_002417905.1 Pseudomonadaceae bacterium UBA5811 | reverse complement strand
CACTGCGCCGGGTTCGGCCAGCGGCTGGATGACCTGTTGTGCCGGAGCAAAGTGGCAGATGAAACAGCTGCCCTCGCCCGGTGTGCTCCGGATCTCCAGTTTGCCCCGGTGGCGCAGCAGCACATGTTTGACAATGGCCAGCCCAAGGCCTGTGCCCCCGGTGTTGCTGGCCCGGCTGGAGTCTACCCGGTAAAAGCGTTCGGTCAGCCGGGGCAGGTGGCTGCTTTCAATGCCGATGCCGTTATCCTGCACGCTGAGGTGGGCGCCCTGCGAATCACTCCACCAGCGGATACGGATTTCGCCACCCGCCGGAGTGTATTTCACCGCGTTGAATACCAGGTTGGAAAAGGCACTGCGCAGCTCGGACTCACTGCCTTTGAGCAGCAGGTTCGGGTCGGCGTCCAGGCTGACCCGGTGCTGCTGTCCGGCGGACAGGGACAGGGCATCGGTCCGGATGGAGCCCAGCATCTGGCTGACCCGGACCGGCTGGCTGCTGGCCGGATAGCTGGTGGTTTCCAGCTTGGTCAGCAGCAGCAGGTCTTCCAGCAGATGGCGCATGCGCTCGGCCTGCTGTTCCATGCGCTGCAGCGGTTTGAGCCAGCGCGGGCTGATTTCGTCATCGTGTTCCAGCAGGGTTTCCAGATAGCCGGTGATAACGGTCAGTGGTGTGCGCAGTTCATGGGAGACATTGGCTACAAAATCCTTGCGCATCTGTTCCAGCAAATGCAGATGGGTCACATCCCGGGCCATCATCAGGTGGTCGCCATTGCCGTAACGGGTGATGCTGACCTGCAGGTACAGCTGATCGTTGACCGGGGAGGGCAGCTCCAGTGGCTCCTGGTAGCGGCCCCGGTCAAAATACTCCTTGAAGGCCGGATGGCGTACTAGGTTGGTGACCAGCTGGCCGGAGTCCTGTGGAGAGCGCAGGCCCAGCAGGGCTTCGGCGGCGGCATTGCCCCATTCAAGAAAGCCGTGGCTGTCCATGAAGACGACCGCATCTTTCAGGGCGGCCGTGGACTCCTGTACCCGGTCGATTACGGCCTGCAGCCGGCCCCGGATCCGCTGCTCGTGGCGCTGCAGCTGGTAGAGACTGTCGAAAACCTCACCCCACAGACCATCCGCCTCGGGGGGGGGATCTTCAGACTGTTGCTGCTGTTTCAGCCAGAGGTGCAGGCGGTACAAGTGGTGGAAGGTCCAGCCAAGATAGAGTGCCAGACCTGCGGCAAAAGACCAGCCATATTCGCCGGTCAGCATGCCCGGCAGCAGTGATCCGCCCAGGATCAGCAGGGCGTGGCGGATAACGCCCATTCGCCAGTTCTGGTTCACCCTGGTGATCTCCTGTTCCTTCTGGATGACGGGGCCGGGCGGTCAGCTTTTGGTCGAGAACCGGTAGCCGGTGCCGCGCACGGTCTGGACCAGATTTTCGTAGACTTCACCAAGCGCCTTGCGCAGCCGGCGGATGTGGACATCCACCGTCCGCTCCTCGACATAAACATTGCCACCCCAGACCTGGTCGAGCAGCTGGCTGCGGGTATAAGCCCGCTCCTGGTGGGTCATGAAAAACTGTAGCAGACGGTATTCGGTGGGCCCCATGTCGGCCGGCCGGCCGTCAATGGTAACGCGATGGCTCAGCGGATCCAGCACCAGTCCGCCCACCTCAATGGGGGTTTCGCTGTCGATGGCGCCGGTCCGGCGCAGGACGGCCTTGAGCCGGGCAACCAGCTCGCGGGGTGAAAAGGGTTTGGTGATGTAGTCATCGGCACCGACATCCAGACCCTGGATCTTGTTGTCTTCTTCCGCCTTGGCCGTCAGCATGATGATCGGAATATCCATGGTCATTTCATCCCGCTTCAGGCGGCGGGCCAGTTCGATGCCCGAGGTTCCGGGCAGCATCCAGTCCAGTAAAATCAGGTCTGGATGCCGGTCAATCACCAGGGCGTGAGCCTGCTGGGTGTTCTCGGCCTCAAGGCATTCATATCCAGCCATCTCAAGTGCGACGGCGATCATTTCACGGATCGGCGCTTCATCATCGACGATCAGGATGCTCTTGCCATTCATGGGGCGAACCTCGAATCCATTTACCGACCAGAATTAGATAACAGCAATATTGCAAATATATGACAGCAGACCGGGTGCACCCTGTTGTCATGGCCCAGTCTGGCCGGTTTTCTGATAGGGTCAGAAGCCCTTTTTTACGGTGAGTCTGATATGCCAGAACTGCCTGAGGTTGAAACGACCCGCCGGGGTATTGAGCCCCATCTGCAGGGGCGGACGATTGTCAGGACCCTGGTCCGGCAGCCCCGGCTGCGCTGGCCCGTACCCGCTGATCTGGCGCAGCGTCTGACAGGACATCAGGTGGCCTCTGTCGGGCGGCGGGCCAAGTACCTGCAGATCCGGCTGGCTGATCATGATGGCTGCCTGCTGGTCCATCTGGGCATGTCGGGCAGTCTGCGGCTGGTTGAAGCGGACCAGCCGGCGGGGCGGCACGATCATGTGGAGTTATGGCTGGATTCAGGACAGATCCTGCGCTATACCGACCCGCGCCGTTTCGGGGCCTGGCTGTGGAGTAATGGGCTCCAGACGCACCCACTGCTGGCCCGGCTGGGGCCAGAGCCGCTGGAAGCGGATTTTCATGGCGAGCATCTGTACCAGCGGTCCCGGGGACGGTCTCTGGCAGTCAAGCCGTTTATCATGGATAACCAGGTGGTGGTGGGTGTTGGAAATATCTACGCCAGTGAGGCCCTGTTTGCGGCGGGTATTGATCCGCGCCGGCCGGCTGGCCGGCTGACGCTGGATGAATGCCAGCGGCTGGCCACCGAGATCCGGGCCGTGCTTGACCGGGCCATTCTCCAGGGGGGGACCACGTTGCGGGATTTTGTGGGTGGCGACGGTCAGCCCG
>DIDB01000067.1:0-175 GCA_002417905.1 Pseudomonadaceae bacterium UBA5811 | reverse complement strand
GTGGGTGGCGACGGTCAGCCCGGCTATTTCAGTCAGCAGCTGCTGGTTTATGGCCGGGCGGGTGAAGCCTGCAGCCGCTGTGGCCAGCCATTGCAGGATGTCCGGCTGGGCCAGCGGGCCAGCGTATTCTGCGGGCACTGCCAGCATTGAAAGGCATCACGGTCAGCATCAGGGC
>DIDB01000153.1 GCA_002417905.1 Pseudomonadaceae bacterium UBA5811 | reverse complement strand
GCTGCCCTTGGTGCACAGCCGGCCCCGGTTGGCCGGATGGTTTTTGTCTCCGCTGACCTTGATGATGCGGTTGCCGGCGACTTCCAGCAGCAGGCCACAGCCAGTCCCGCAGTAGGGGCAGACGCTTCTGACAGTTGTGTCGGGCATTCCGGACTCCGTGAATCCATAACAGAAAAGGCGCCGTACGCAGCCTGTCAGGAACAGGTGCGGGACGGCGCCTTTGTCGTTAATGCAGTGTTGTGAACGTTGTTCAAGAGTAGAGCAACCCGGCTGGCAAGTCGATGGCCCGGACAGGCGCTTCCATGGTCAGGCGACCAGTGACCGCTCTGGTGTTTCGCCCTGTTGTGGTGCGTTATAAAGTGTAGTGGTGTGGTTTGTGTTTCATGATGAGTCAGATGGGTTTGGCCTGGCGCGACCCTTGCGGAACCTGCCGGCCACTGGTCGCCCGTTTTTCACCGGTCTATTGCAGTGCTGGCATGGCTGCTGCAAAGTAACAGCCATCCAGATTCTGCCGTAGCAGCCAAACCGGCTCCGGCAGGCTGAGCGCCTGGGTTCCAGGCATACACAATTGGAATGGACAGACAAAGGCGTCTGAGACCGCAAGGTCTTGGGCGCTTTTTTTTGTCTCCGGAAAATGGGGCCTGTTATGACGTCCTGCACTGATTCGAAAGACCTGAAAACGCTGATCGTGATCGGCAACGGAATGGTAGGCCATCACTGTGTCGAACAGCTGGTCGCGGCCGGGGCCACCCGGCGTTACCGGATCGAGGTGTTCGGTGAGGAAAGCCGGCGTGCCTATGACCGGGTACACCTGTCTGAATACTTTGCTGGCCGGGATGCCGAATCGCTGGCACTCAGCAGCGCCGCTTTCTATGATCAGCCGAACCTGCACCTGCATCTGGGCGAGCCGGTGCTGGAGGTCAACCGGGGCCGGCGCGAGGTGGTCACGCCGAAAGGGCGTTTCAGCTATGACCAGCTGGTGCTGGCCACCGGCTCTTATCCCTTTGTGCCGGAAATCGAGGGTGCCACGGGCGAGGCCCGGCTGGTATACCGCACCCTGGATGATCTGGACCAGATCCGCGAGGCCGCCCGCGCAGCGCGGCGCGGCGTGGTGGTCGGTGGTGGCCTGCTTGGGCTGGAGGCAGCCAACGGCCTGAAATCCCTCGGCCTGGAGGCCCATGTGGTGGAGTTTGCGCCACGGCTGATGCCGGTCCAGCTGGATGAGCTGGGCGGCCAGGCGCTAAAGGCCCAGATCGGTGCACTGGGGGTACAGGTTCACCTGTCGCGGGCGACCCGTTCGGTGACGCCGGGCATGGATTACCGCTACCGGATGAACTTTGACGGGGGAGAGTTTCTGGAAACCGACCTGATCCTGTTCTCGGCCGGCATCCGTCCCCAGGATGCACTGGCCCGGCAGTGCGGGCTGGAAACCGGGCCCCGGGGCGGGGTGGTGATTGATGAGCATTGTCGGACCAGGGACCCGCATATTTATGCGATTGGCGAGTGTGCGGCGCTGAATGGCAGCGTGTTCGGGCTGGTCGCACCGGGCTACCAGATGGCCCGCAAGGTTGCCGGCGAACTGTTGGGCGAACCGGGCGTACCGTTCCTCGGTGCGGACATGTCCACCAGGCTCAAGCTGCTTGGAGTGGATGTCGGTTCGATTGGCGATGCCCAGGGTGTTACACCGGGCGCCTGCAGCTATCGCTTTGTGGATGAGGCCAATGCCATCTACCGGCGGCTGGTGATTTCGGCGGATGGCCGGAAAGTGCTGGGCGCGGTACTGGTGGGGGACAACAGTTACTACGACACCCTGCTGCAGTATGCCCAGAACGGCATTGCGCCGCCGGCTGATCCGGCCTCACTGATCCTGCCGAAAACCGGCGGGGCTCCGGCGCTGGGCGTTGAAGCCCTGCCCGAAACCGCCACCATCTGCTCCTGCCACAACGTCAGCAAGGCCACCCTGTGTGCAGCCATTGATGCGGGCTGCACCGATCTGGCCGAGCTCAGGGCCACAACCCGGGCCGGTACCGGCTGTGGCGGCTGTGCCGGTCTGCTCAAGCAGGTGTTTGATCACGAGCTGGCAGCCCGGGGCGTGGCCGTGGATAAAAGCCTGTGCGAACACTTCCCCTATACCCGCCAGGAGCTGTATGCCCTGGTACGGGTTGAGGGCATCCAGACCTTCGATGAGCTGCTGAAACGTCACGGGCACGGCGATCTGGGTTGCGATGTGTGCAAGCCGGCCATCGGCTCGATCCTCGCTTCCTGCTGGAACCAGCCGATCCAGGAGCCCTGGCTGGTGCCGCTGCAGGACACCAACGATACCTTTATGGCCAACATGCAGAAAAACGGCACCTATTCGGTGGTGCCGCGCATTGCCGGTGGGGAGATTACCCCGGACGGGCTGATTGCCATTGGCCATATCGCCCGAAAATACCAGCTGTATACCAAGATTACCGGAGGCCAGCGGATTGACCTGTTCGGCGCCCAGCTGCACGAGCTGCCGGCCATCTGGGCCGAGCTGATCGAAGCCGGCTTCGAGACGGGCCAGGCCTACGGCAAGTCAACCCGCACGGTGAAATCCTGCGTTGGCAGCACCTGGTGCCGCTACGGCGTCCAGGACAGTGTACGCATGGCCCTGGAGATCGAGAACCGCTACAAGGGCCTGCGCGCGCCGCACAAACTGAAGTTTGCCGTCTCCGGCTGCACCCGTGAATGCGCCGAGGCGCAGAGCAAGGACGTGGGCGTGATTGCCACGGACAAGGGCTGGAACCTGTATGTCTGTGGCAACGGAGGCATGCGGCCGCGCCATGCGGAGCTGTTTGCCACGGATCTGGATGACGCCACCCTGCTGCGCTACATCGACCGCTTCCTGATGTTCTATATCCGCACCGCCGACCGCCTGCAGCGCACTGCAGTCTGGCGCGAGTCGCTGGAAGGCGGTCTCGAGTATCTGAAAGAAGTGATCATCCACGACAGCCTGGGGCTGGCCGGCGAGCTGGAGGCCCAGATGCAGCTGGTGGTGGACCAGTACGAATGCGAGTGGGCCAATACCCTGAATGATCCGGAAAAACTCCGGCGCTTCCGCACCTTTGTCAACACGACAGACACAGACCCGGATATCCGTTTTGTCGAAGAGCGTGGCCAGCGGCGTCCGGCCCGGGCCGATGAAGTCTGTCAGGCCGAACTGGCCGGGGAGTCCAGATAATGAGCGAAGTCCAGTCCATGAATTCTCCGCGCTGGCAGGCCGTCTGCACCCGCCAGGACCTGGTGGCCAACTCGGGCGTGGTCGCCCTGGTGGAGGGCCGGCAGATTGCCATTTTTTATCTGCCGGAGCTGGAGAGGCATCCGCTGTACGCCATCGCCAACCATGATCCGAAATCCGGGGCCAATGTGATTGGCCGCGGGCTGGTCGGGCGGGTCAGGGGCCAGCTGATCGTGGCGGCGCCGCTCTACAAGCAGCATTTCCGCCTGGAGGATGGCCGCTGTCTGGAAAACCCGGAGCAGCGCCTTGACGTCTGGCCGGCCCGCTTTTCGGGTGACCGGGTGGAAATCGGCCTGCCGGGCTGACGCTTTCTGCAACCCTGTGAGGACACGTGACGATGAGTAACTCCACCAGTTTCTGGAAGGCCGGGCATAGCCCGACGCTGTTTTCCGCCTTCCTGTATTTCGACATGAGTTTTATGGTCTGGTACCTGCTGGGCCCCCTGCAGGTCGTGATTGCCGGGGATCTGGGCCTGAGCACCGAGCAGCGCAGCCTGATGGTGGCTACCCCGCTGCTGGCCGGAGCCCTGTTCCGCCTGGTCCTGGGCTGGCTGGCCGACCGGACCTCGCCCAAAATGGCCGGCATCACCGGCCAGCTGCTGGTGATCGCCGCTCTGGCCGCCGCCTGGTACTTCCAGGTGCACAGCTATGAAGGGCTGCTGCTGCTGGGCGTGTTTCTCGGCTTTGCCGGCGCGTCCTTTGCCGTGGCCCTGCCGCTGGCCTCCCACTGGTACTCCGCTGAACACCAGGGCAAGGCGATGGGCATTGCCGGGGCCGGCAACTCGGGCACCGTGTTTGCGGCCCTGTTTGCCCCGACCCTGGCCGGACTGTACGGCTGGACCAATGTCTTTGGCCTGGCACTGATCCCGATGGTGCTGACCCTGGTGGTGTTCAGCCTGTGTGCCCGCAGCGCCCCGCAGCGCCCGGCACCGAAAACCCTGGCCGACTATCTGGGGGCGCTGGGCGACCGGGACAGCTGGTGGTTCATGTTCTTCTACAGCGTGACCTTTGGCGGCTTCCTCGGCCTGGCCAACATGCTGCCCGGCTACTTCCATGACCAGTACGGACTGGACCCGAAAACCGCGGGCTTTTATACCGCGGCCTGCGTCTTTGGCGGCAGCATGATGCGCCCGCTGGGTGGCGCGCTGGCAGACCGGATCGGCGGGGTCAAAAGCCTGCTGTGCATGTACATGGTAGCGGCGTTCTGTGTGGCTATTGTCGGGTTCAACCTCGGCAGCCCGCAGGCGGCGCTGGCCCTGTTTGTGCTGGCCATGCTCAGCCTGGGCGCCGGTAACGGCTCGGTGTTCCAGCTGGTGCCGCTGCGCTTTCACCGCGAAATCGGCGTGATGACCGGGCTGGTCGGCATGGCTGGCGGGGTAGGCGGTTTTGCCCTGGTGGCCGGGCTGGGCAGCATCAAGCAGCTAACTGGCAGTTACCAGATGGGCATGTGGCTGTTTGCCGGCATGTGCGTGCTGGCCTGGTTCGGCATTGCTGGTGTCAAACGGCGCTGGCGTACCACCTGGGGCTGTTCGTCCATCACCCGGGCCCGGGTGTAGGAG
>DIDB01000015.1 GCA_002417905.1 Pseudomonadaceae bacterium UBA5811 | reverse complement strand
CCGGAAACAGCCTCAGTGGTTGCGGTCAACCTGCCGGATGCCGTGGATGTGAACTATCTGCAGGTCCAGCATGGCAGCCGGCCCGGTACCGTGGGCCTGCCGCTGCCGGGCACGCTGCTGGAAATTGTGGATCCGGGAACGCTGGCGCCACTGGCCACAGGCGAGGACGGGATGATTCTGGTGGCCGGACCACAGATCATGCAGGGCTATCTGCATGATCCGCAGCAGACCGCCCGGGTTATCCGGGAGATTGACGGGGTGCGCTGGTATGTCACGGGTGACCGGGGGCATCTGGATGAAGATGGCTTCCTGACGCTGGTTGACCGCTACTCCCGCTTTGCCCGGATCGGGGGGGAAATGGTAGGCCTGGCCGCAGTGGAGGCCGCCATCCGCCCGCTGCTGGACAGCCCGGATACCGAAATCATGGCAGTGGCCATTCCGGACAGCCGCAAGGGGGAGCGCATTGTACTGCTCCATGACCGGCCTCTGGAGGTGCCCCGGCTGAGACAGCGTCTGCTGGCTGGCGGCTACCCGCCACGGATGCTGCCCGGAGCCTGGCTGCAGGTGGAGGTTCTGCCCAGACTGGGCTCTGGCAAGCTGGATCTGGCCACGGCCCGGGAGGTTGCTGCCCGCCGGGCACCCCGCGGAGATGAGCCAGGCTAACAATCATTTGTTCGGGGTATTGCATGAACCCGCTGTGGGCCTGCTCAGGAAGCCGGGGCTCTGGCAAGAGAATGACTGGTATGACCCGGTTTGTGGTGGTGTGCTGCAGCAGATGTTCTTGGCGGACAGCCGCTCTGGCATTCAGGGCGCGACATCAGGGCCGGGAAAAACTGGTCTGTCTGGTCAGATGGGCACTACCCTTGGAGAAAGGGGCTGAAGTATTTCCCGAACAAGAAAATGGCCGGTCCGCCAGACATGGTGGGGTGGCCCTGGCTGTACGGACCTGGCGCTGGATATGAAAAAAATTGCCTGCCCGCTGCTGCCGGAGTGGCTTGCACCGCTCCGGTACGGCGTCCTGATGTTTACGGTGTTTCTGGGAGTAGCCCTGCTGGGCATTCTGTTGTCCGGCCGGGGAGAGAGTATTGCGGCGGTCTGGTATGCCAATGCCCTGGGGGCTTTTGTCCTGCTGAAGAGGCCGTGGCCGCGCTGGCCGCTCCTGCTGTCCTGCATTGTACTGGCTGAAACCCTGGCCGGTACGCTGGCTGGAGCGCCCTTGCTGCAGGTGCTGGCTTTTCTGCCGGGCAATCTGCTGGAAATGCTGCTGGCCAGCTGGCTGCTGGGCCGCTGCGATCTGGCCGCCTGTCTTTGTGAGCGCCGTGAGCTGCTGAAGCTCTATGGGCTGGTTGCCCTGTTGCCGCCGCTGGCGGGTGCCGGGCTGGGGACGCTGGTGCTGGGCAGTCTGCCCCGGTTTGCCAGCGAGCCACTGGCCGGTCGGGCCATCCAGCTGTTTGAGGGCAGTTTTATTGGCATGGTGACGGTACTGCCGCTGGCGCTGTATTGCTGTGTCCGGCCCGCTGGCCGGTTATGGCCCCGGCCTTTCCGGCGGTGCCTGCCACTGCTGGCCGCATTGCTGGGGGTTGGTCTGGTGTCCTGTCTGGCGCCGGTCTACCTGCCTTACCCCTTTGTTTATGTGGCGCTGCCCCTGATTTTCACGGCCCATCTGGGTGGTTTTGCCGGCGCTGCCCTGGCGGTGCTGCTGGCTTCCCTGTGTGTCATCCTGCAGGTGGATGCTGGCCTGTTCGAGCCCGTGCCCCGTTCACTCCAGGGGTCTGCTGCCCTGTTTTATCTGCCGTTTGCCCTGACCCTGGTACCACCCGCCTTTGTCGGGGCCGGAGTGGAGCAGATGCGGAACAGCCTGCGCCGGGCCAGTGAGGTCGCCCGTCATTATCAGCATCTGTATCTGAAAACACCGGCCATGATGCATTCCATTGATCCGCAGGGGCGGCTGGTTAATGTCAGTGATACCTGGCTGGAGAAGCTTGGCTATCAGCGGGATGAGGTCATTGGCCAGCTGTCCGTGACGTTTATGGCACCCGAATCCCGGCGGCGCATCCTGCATGAGCTCATTCCGCAGAGCCAGAAGAATGGTGGTATCCGTGATCTGGAGGTCCAGCTGGAGACCCGTGCCGGTGAGCGTCTTCAGGTGCTGCTGTCGGCCATCTGGGAAACGGATGATGACGGGCAGATCGTGCACAGTCTGACCGTAATGGATGATGTCACCGAACAGAAACGCCTGGCCGGTGCCCTGGAGAACGAGCGCAAGCTGCTGCAGGTCACGCTGCATTCCATTGGTGATGGCGTGGTGACTACGGATCCCCATGGCCGGATTACCTACCTGAATCCGGCAGCGGAGAACATGTCAGGCTGGCGGGCTGATGAAGCAGAAGGGCAGCCTTTTGACCGGGTGATGAGGCTGCTGGACCAGGATACGGGCGAACCGGTGCCCAGTCCGGTGCACTGGACGCTGACGGATCGCAAGGTCTGTGGCCTGCCGGAAAATACCCTGCTGCACCAGCGGGCCGGAAGTACCCTGGCCGTGCAGGATTCGGTGGCGCCGATCCTGACCGCCGAGGGCGAGCTGCTGGGGGCGGTGATGGTCTTTCAGGATGTTTCCCAGTCCCGGGCACTAAGCCAGAAAATGACGTACATGGCCCATCATGATGCCCTGACCGGCCTGCCCAACCGGATGCTGCTTCAGGATCGCCTGCAGCAGGCCCGGGAGCTTTGTCAGCGGGAGCACCTGAAGTTTGCGGTGATCTATATGGACCTGGATCACTTCAAAAACATCAATGACTCGCTGGGTCATGCGGTAGGCGATGAGCTGCTGCGTCATGTCAGCCGGCGTCTGGTGCATGCGCTGCGCAAGACGGACACCATCTGCCGCCAGGGCGGGGATGAATTCATCATGCTGCTGGTGGGAGTCAGCAGTGAGCGGAGCGTGCAGGCCATTGCCAGACGGATTGTCCGGGAGGTGGCCGTGCCATACCGGCTTCAGGGGCATGACCTGAATGTGACAATCAGCCTCGGAATTGCGTTGTACCCGGATGATGCCGAGGATGGGGAGACCTTGCTGCAACTGGCGGATACAGCCATGTACCGCTCAAAACGTGATGGCCGCAACCGCTATCACTTTTTTTCCCGGGTGGCTGACGATGCAGCCCTGCTGCGGCTGGATCTGGAAAACAGCATTCGCAGTGGACTGAAAAACCAGCAGTTTCTCCTTTATTACCAGCCCATTGTGAATGCGGATACCCATGTTGTGGAGGGGGTAGAGGCCCTGGTGCGCTGGAACCGTGACGGCCAGCTGGTCTATCCGGACAGCTTTATTCCGGTCGCCGAAGAAAGTGGCCTGATTGTGCCCATGGGGCTGGAGCTGCTGGAACTGGCCTGCCGTCAGATCCAGACCTTCGATACCCTGCGTCAGCCACCACTTGATGTATCGGTAAATGTTTCGGCCGTCCAGCTGGCCGATGAGCGTTTTGCCAGCCAGGTTCTGAATGTGCTGGAAAAAACCGGATTGCCAGGCTCAAGACTGACCCTGGAGTTTACTGAAAGCACTCTGGTCCGGAACCGGGAGCAGGCGCTGACCTTTATCCGTGAACTGAAACAGGCAGGGATTGGCATTGCCATTGATGATTTTGGCACGGGCTATTCCAGTCTGAATAACATCAAGGATTTTCCGGTTGACCAGCTGAAAATCGACAAGGGTTTTGTCCAGGAGATGGAGGATTCGGCTTTCAATCTGGAGCTGGTCCGGGCCATTCTCAGTCTGGCCAGTCGCCTGGATATCCAGGTGGTGGCGGAAGGGGTTGAAACGCAGCGGCAGGCCCGCCTGCTGGCTGGCATGTCCTGTACCTGGCTGCAGGGCTACCTGTTCAGCCGGCCTGTGCCGGAAGAGCAGCTCCGGCTGCTGTTGCAGCCAGCTTCCGCCTGAGCCGGGTGGACGCTGGCGCGAAGGGCTCTTAGGATCTGTGTTTTTGCTGGCCTGCCGGATTGTCCATGAAGCACCGTTCCCGTCCTCCTGTCATTGCTCCATTGCGCCGGGCCAGAGTTCAGCCGGCCTGTCCAAAGCTGCTGCTGTTCAACAAGCCGTTTGATGTGCTGACCCAGTTCAGCGATGGGGGGGGGCGTTCCACACTCAAGGACTTTATTCCGGTGCCGGGGGTCTATCCGGCCGGGAGGCTGGACCGGGACAGCGAAGGGTTGCTGCTGCTGACCAATGACGGGGCACTGCAGGCCCGGATTGCTGATCCCCGGCACAAATTGCCCAAAATGTACTGGGTTCAGGTGGAGGGTATTCCGGACGCCGTACAGCTGCAGCAGTTACGGGAGGGGGTTGTGCTGAATGACGGACCGACCCGGCCGGCGGAAGTCCGCCCGATTGATGAGCCGCTGCTCTGGCCCCGGCAGCCACCGGTACGCTTCCGTAAAACTGTACCTACCGCCTGGCTGGAGCTGAGCATCCGGGAGGGCCGTAACCGTCAGGTACGGCGGATGACGGCCGCAGTTGGCCTGCCAACCCTGCGTCTGGTACGGGTACAGATTGGCCCCTGGCAGCTGGATGGGCTGCAGCCGGGCGAGTGGCGTGAGGTGGCGCTACCCGGCTGAGGGAAATCAGGCGCTGGTGCTGATGGTCTGGCCACTGGTGCTGCTGCCGGATTCCTCCAGGGCCTGCAGGTATTCCGAATAAGCCTGTTGCAGGGAGCCACTCAGGCTGCTGACTTCAGACTGGGCTGCCTGGATTTCCGTCTGGCTGGCCTGGTCATCACTGCCCTGGCTGTTCTGCTGGGCTTTGGCCAGCCGCTGCTGGGCTTCCTGCAGCTGTTTCTGCAGCTGTTCAATGGTCTGCTTCAGCTTTTCGACCGTAGTATCGCTGCTGTCGCTGGAGCTGCTGCTGCTGCCTGAGGCTCCACCTGCCCCGGCGGCGGCCTGAGTCTGGCCGGTGCTGCTGCTGGCTGAGGTGCTGGTTGTACTGTCGGTTGCCGTAGTGCTGCTGGTTTCCGAACTGCTGTCCTGACTGCTGCTCGTGGCTGCCGTGCTGGACGTTGTGGTCGTGGTCGCAACACTCAGGGTGCCCTGACCAATGGTGCTGATGCTCATTGACGTCTCCATGACATGATTAGAAACAGATCCACTCTAACCAGAGCGGATAATCCGGGAAGGACTTTAATCATGGCCATGGCGGTGGGTGCGGTTTTTTAGCGCATCTGGCCCAGTGGCAATTCAGTGCTGGAAACCACCTGGCGCAGGACAAAGCTGGAACGCACGCTGGATACACCGTCAATGCGGGTGAGCGTGCCCAGCAGGAACTGCTGGTAGTGCTCCATATCCGGAACCACGACCTTGAGCTGATAGTCAGCATCCATTCCGGTTACCAGGCTGCATTCCATGACCTCGGGGCACTGGCTGATGACCGCCTCAAAATGCTCAAAACGCTCCGGAGTGTGGCGGTCCATGCCGATCAGGATATGGGCCGTCAGGGTCAGGCCCAGCTGCTTGCGGTCCAGCAGCGCCACCTGGCGCAGGATATAACCATCATCTTCCAGCTGTTTGACCCGGCGCGAGCAGGGCGATGGTGACAGGCCAATGCGTTCGGCCAGTTCAAGATTGGAAATGCGTGCATCATGCTGCAGTTCGGCCAGGATTTTCAGGTCATATCGGTCAAGCTTGCTCATTACGGCACCATCATGGCATCAGGTTGTGCTTATGTAGCAACAAATATAGCTTTTGGCCGGGTCGCGCAATATGGGGGCAATTTTCAGGGAGCAGGCCGCAGGGCACGCAGTCCGGCCGGATCCGCGTGTACCAGAACTTCGGCATGGGGATAGGCCCGGGTAATGGCCCGGGATACCCGCTCACAGTTTTCGTGGGCCAGGCTGAGGGGCATGTTGTCGGGCAGGTCGATGTGAATCTGCACGAACCATTGATTGCCGGAGACCCGGGTGCGCAGGTCATGACAGCCCAGCACGTCCGGAACGGCAGTGGCCAGTCCGGCCATCTCCCGGGTAATACTGGCCGGGAGGCTGGAGTCCATCAGTACGGCGCTGGCCTCCCGGGCAATGGTGAGGGCACTCCACAGGATGTAAAAGGCAATGCCGATACCGAACAGTGCGTCTGCATGGGCCAGTCCCAGCCAGCTGAGCACCAGTGCCAGTAAAATGCTGCTGTTCAGCAGCAGATCGGAACGGTAATGCAGGGAGTCTGCCCGAATGGCCGTCGAGCCGGTCTTGCGGATGACATGGCGCTGATAGGTCAGCAGGGCGGCCGTCATGGCCAGTGACAGCAGCATGACCAGCACGCCTGCCAGTGGTGCCCCCAGAGGCTCCGGATGCAGCAGCCGCTCAATGCCCTGGGAGCCCACGATCAGGGCGCTGATGCAGATAAAAACACTCTGGCCCAGACCCGCCATGGCTTCAGCCTTGCCGTGACCAAATCGGTGGTCTGCATCGGCCGGATGCAGGGCATAGCGGACGGCCAGCAGGTTGAGCAGGGAGGCCACACCATCCAGCAGGGAGTCTGTCAGTCCGCCCAGCAGGCTGACCGAGCCACTCAGCCACCAGGCAATGGCCTTGCTGACTGCCAGGGTCAGGGCCGTCGCCAGCGCGGCAGAGGTCGCCCGGCGCAGCAGGCGGGCATACTCCTCAGAAACGGCCATCAGATGATCTCCGGTCGTGTCTGCCCTGAACGGGCTGTCCGGACCTTATGGTCAGGTGGGCGGCTACTGAACATGACCTTCCTCCAGAAACACGCGTTGTACTATACCGCCGGTGGCCCGGATATCCGGGTTGCCAGACTATAAAGCGGGTGCGTTAAATTTATGTCGGCTGCTTTGGGACGGGCAATAAAAAACCGGCCTTAAAGGCCGGTTTTTGCGGATGGTGCCCAGGAGAAGACTCGAACTTCCACGATGTTGCCATCACTAGGACCTGAACCTAGCGCGTCTACCAATTCCGCCACCTGGGCTTTTACTGCATGTGCATGGAGTGCTGTGCCATGCTTTTTTGCTGGGCTATACTGCCAGCCCAGCTTTACTGCTTTCTGGATGTCTGCAAGGCAGATACCATGAATCTTGGTGCCCAGGAGAAGACTCGAACTTCCACGGTGTTGCCACCACTAGGACCTGAACCTAGCGCGTCTACCAATTCCGCCACCTGGGCATCGAAGGATGTTGCCGTTTCGGGCTGATCCGTCGTTGTGGGCGCAAATTATAATGGGGAGCCGGATACTTGTAAAGTCCTTTAATGATGGAAAATTGTTCCCGTGAAGGCTGTCATGGGCGGTCTTTTGCGTTTCAATACACGAAAATTTTTTCGACAAAGGTAATCTGACTTACATGGCCGATTGGCAATCCCTCGATCCCGAGGCCGCACGTGAGGCGGAAAAGTACGAAAAACCCATCCCCAGCCGCGAGCTGATCCTGCAGTATCTGGGCGAGCGCGGAGCAGCTGCGACCCGTGAACAGCTGCAGGAAGCCTTCGGTCTGGACTCCGAGGATGATGTGGAAGCCCTGCGCCGCCGGCTGCGGGCCATGGAGCGGGATGGCCAGCTGCTGTATACCCGGCGTGGAGCCTATGCGCCGGTAGACAAGCTGGATCTGCTGCGGGGGCGGATCAGTGCCCACCGGGATGGCTTCGGCTTTTTTATCCCGGAAGATGGTAGCGATGACCTTTTTCTGAGCCCGGCCCAGATGCGGCTGGTGTTTGATGGCGACCGTTGCCTGGCCCGTGTGGCGGGCATGGACCGGAGGGGGCGGCGCGAGGGTGCGATTGTCGAGGTGATCAGCCGGGCCCATGAAACAGTAGTAGGCCGTTATCAGGTAGAAAGCGGTGTTGGCTTTGTGGTCGCGGATAATCCGAAGCTCCAGCAGGAGGTGCTGGTCACGCCAGGCCGGGATCTCGGGGCCAGGGTCGGGCAGTTTGTGGCCATCCGTGTAACTCACTGGCCGACCCAGCGCTTTCAGCCCCAGGGCGATATTGTGGAAATCATTGGGGACTACATGGCTCCGGGGATGGAGATTGATGTCGCCCTGCGCAGCTTTGGCATTCCCCACAACTGGCCGGAGGATGTGGAGCAAGAGGCAGCCCGTTTCCGGCCGGAGGTAAGCGCCAGGGACAAGGAGAAGCGGGTGGATTTGCGCCATCTGCCCTTTGTGACCATTGATGGCGAGGATGCCCGGGATTTTGACGATGCCGTGTACTGCGAGAAAATCACCGGCCTGAAAGGGTTGCTGGCCGGTGGGTACCGTCTTTATGTGGCCATTGCCGATGTCTCCCACTATGTAAAGGTGGACTCACCCCTTGATGTGGAGGCCCAGAACCGGGGTAACTCGGTGTACTTTCCGGAGCGGGTGGTACCTATGTTGCCGGAGGTGCTGTCCAATGGCCTGTGCTCGCTGAATCCGCAAGTGGACCGTCTGGCCATGGTCTGCGAGCTGAGCCTGAGCCGCACGGGCAAGATGCTGGATTACCGCTTCTGTGAGGCGGTGATTCACTCCCATGCCCGGCTGACCTACAACAAGGTCAGTGCCATGCTGGAGCGGTCAAGGACGGCAGAGGGCCGGCGTCTGGCCGCCGAGCATGCGGCCCTGCTTCCTGATCTGAAAAACCTGTATTCGCTGTATAAGGCTCTGCTCAAGGCCAGGCATGACCGGGGAGCAATTGATTTTGATACCCAGGAAACCCGGATGGTTTTTGGTCGGGACCGCAAGATTGTGGAAATCCTGCCGACCCTGCGTAATGATGCCCACCGGCTGATTGAGGAGTGCATGCTGTGCGCCAACGTTGCAGCGGCTGATTTCCTTGAAAAGCATGAGCTGCCGGGCTTATACCGGGTACATGATTTCCCGCCCGCTGAACGGCTGGAGACCCTGCGCGCTTTTCTCGGCGAGCTGGGCTTGAGCCTGCATAAAGGCAAAGGCCAGCCCACCTCCAAGGACTATCAGACCTTGCTGGAGCAGATTCACGACCGGCCGGATTTTCATCTGATCCAGACCGTCATGTTGCGCTCCATGAGCCAGGCTGTTTATAGCGCCGAGAATCGCGGGCATTTCGGGCTCAATTATGAAGCCTATACCCACTTTACTTCCCCGATCCGCCGTTATCCGGATCTGCTGGTACACCGGGCCATCCGCAGTGTGATCCGCTCCCGCCGGGAAACACCCCATGTTCTGCGGGCTGATGCCGCGCCGATTCCAAGGGCCCGGATCTATCCCTATAGCGAGGCGGCCCTTGAAAAACTGGGTGAGCAGTGCTCAATGACCGAGCGCCGGGCTGATGAGGCCACCCGTGATGTGATCAGCTGGCTCAAGTGCGAGTACATGCAGGACCGGGTTGGGGAGGTGTTCCCCGGTGTTATTACGGCGGTAACCGGATTTGGCCTGTTTGTCGAACTGTCAGATATCTATGTGGAAGGGCTGGTGCATGTCACCTCTCTGCCGGATGATTACTACCACCATGATGCGGTTCACCACCGGCTGAAAGGCGAGCGCAGTGGTCGCAGTTTCCGGCTGGGAGACAGCGTTCAGGTGCGGGTCATGCGGGTTGACCTGGATAGCCGCAAGATTGACTTTGGAATGGTGGCCAGTACTTGGAGCAGCGATGCGGTCCAGACCAGTGAACACAGGAAAGCCTCCTCCCTGCTCCGGAAAGTCGGTAGCCGGAAACCGTCCGCCAGAACAGATCAGGTGGCAGAACCTTCGGGTGAGGTGGCCCTGAGCCGTAAAATCCGGCAATCCCTGCTGGCTGAGGCCAGAGCAGTTCTGACCCGGACGGGAACGGCCTCCCGCAAGGAAAGCAGCAAGGTGCAGGAGGATGAGCCTGCCGGGCCAGATGGGCGGGATAATCGCCGTCCCCGCAAGCCAGCGGCTACCCGGCGCAATAGTTCGTCCCGCAAGCGCAGCAGCAAGGCCCGCCCATGAGCCAGCCGCTGGAGCAGGTATATGGTCTGCATGCGGTGGAGGCCCTGTTGCGTCACCATCCACGCCGCATCCGCCAGCTGTGGCTGGCCCTCGGCCGGGACGACGCAAGAGTCCAGCCATTGCTGGCTCTGGCCCGGGCTGAACGGGTTTCCGTTGAAATCTGTGAGCGGCAGCAGCTGGACGCACTGACCGGGGCTGCTCACCAGGGTGTGCTGGCCGAGGTGACACCCAGCCAGATACTGGGGGAAAACAATCTGGCGGAACTGCTGGACNNGTCCGGGCCGTCATTATTCCAAAAGACCGCTCGGCTTCCCTGAATGCAACGGTCCGGAAAGTGGCTTGTGGTGCGGCAGAAGTGGTACCGCTGGTGGCTGTAACCAATCTGGCCCGTACCCTGGAAAAACTGAAACACCAGGGGATCTGGATTGCAGGTACAGCGGGTGAGTCACCGGTTTCCCTGTACGAGCAGGATCTGCGCGGCCCGCTGGCGCTGGTAATGGGGGCTGAGGGCAAGGGGCTGCGCCGCCTGACCCGCGAGCATTGTGATTATCTGGTCAATCTGCCCATGTCCGGAACAGTCAGCAGCCTGAATGTTTCCGTGGCTACCGGAATCTGCCTGTTTGAGGCTGTACGGCAGCGCCAGATGCTGCCTCTGGCACCGGTATGAATTCTTCGATGCCGGTACTTGTTCAGAAAGAGGGCCGATCTTCCTGATGGCAGGGTCGCTGATCCGGGATGCTGGCAAAAAGGTATAAAACCCGCAGTACGCCCGGGAGCGTCAGTGAGGTCCATCCTGAAACGATGAATTGCTCACAAATTGCACGACTGCCATGGAAAGCGGAGCAGAGGCAGCTATGTTCTGCATTGTTACCGACTTAAAAGGATTTTGCTCATGCTCAAGTCCCTGTTATCCATGACGGTGTTGCTGTCGACGCTGGCCATTCCGGCATATGCCCTGGCAGAAGATCAGACTGCTTCTCCGGTTGCAGAGCCTGTTGCCACTGCACCTGTAGCACCTGCCCAAACCACTGTGGAGGCCGCTTCTGCGGTGGCGGCCACGCCAGCTGCCGTTACCGGCAAGCCGGTGACGGGTACGGCAGCCGTCAATCTGAATACGGCCAGTCAGGCCGAGCTGGAGTCCCTGTCAGGAATTGGTGTGGCTAAAGCCAGGGCCATTGTGGCCTACCGTGAGGCCCATGGTTCTTTCACTTCGGTGGATCAGCTGCTGGAGGTCAAGGGTATTGGCAAGGCTCTGCTGGAAAAAAATCGTGCACGGCTGATCATTCATTGAGTAACAGGCTTTGCCTGATTGGTACCTTGAGGACGATTGTTTCTGGAGGTTCGCACATCAGGCTAAGGCATACTCCATTGGCCATGTAAAGTGGGCTTTCCAGTTCTTTCGGGCACAGGAGCTGCGGGAGCAGGCTGCTGATTTTGCAGTTGGTTGAGGTGTCTAAAAAACGCTCAATCTGTTTGCAGGCCCGCCCGGCCAGATTTCGGATGACGCTGTCTGGTGCTTTTGCACAGGATTATCCACAGCTTTGGTGGATAATCCGCGCTGGCCGTGCTGCTTAGAACTGGCGTACCAACCGCAGGCCCACTTCGGGGTAGGTGGAGGATTCGTGGTGGTTTTTGTTGGCGCCGATACCCAGCTGGAGATTGATCTGCTGGCCCAGCTCCTGATGAATCTGGGGCATGACCAGCAGGTGGCCTTGGTAGCCATCCTGATAGTTGATTTCGATGCCCAGTACAGTCTGTTCTGTCAGGTTGTAGAAGGTTGAGTGGTTGAGAATCAGGCCATTGCGCTGGTCGGCCCTGGCCAGACTGATATCGGCCATGCCCAGCATGTTCATAGTGCTCCACTGTCCGTTAAAGCGGTGGCCCAGCAGGTAGACCAGGGTATTGCGCCAGGTGTGGCCCGTCCGGTCATAGATGCCCATGTACTGGACACCATGGGCGCTGCGCCCTCCATTGAAGCTGCCCAGGGTAGCCTGCAGGCCCAGCTTGTATTCAGCCAGCCATTCGTTTTCAAAGGGAAATTCGAATTCGACAGCCATGCCATCCATAAAGGCATATTCCATTTCCGGTGCCCAGCTGACACCATGATCCGGGCCGGAGAGCGGTGTGCTGCCAAATGCATTGGTTTCGAACTCCCCCTTGTGGGCGCCCAGCAGGCGCATCATGTCAAACACCATAGGCTCGGGAATGTTGGGATAGCGATCTTGTCCGGAGGCTCTGGCCTCTGCCCAGGCCATCAGCAGTCCGGCAAAGCACATCAATATCAACCACAGCACATTCACTGTAAAGCTCCCTGTCGGGTAAGAATACTGTGACGCTTATCTCAGTTCATCGGGCTTAATTCAGGCTGAACGGGAGCTGGAAAGGGGAAAGCCTGCCGGGAAGCTGGCCGGGCATTGCGTGTCCATGGAATGCTGGGATAATGCCGCCAGCACCTCAAATCAGACACTCAGGCAGCAGTGCTGGTCTGATAAGGCAGGGCAGGGCGGGATGTTGGCGAATTGGCAAGGCTTAACAGGTTGGATGCAATATGCTGCTGATGATCGATAACTACGACTCTTTCACTTATAACGTGGTCCAGTATCTGGGTGAGCTGGGTGCCGAAGTGCAGGTGGTCCGTAATGATGAGGTCACTCTGGAGGACATTGAAGCCTTGCAGCCAGAGCAGCTGGTGATTTCTCCCGGTCCCTGTACGCCGGATGAGGCCGGAATTTCGCTGGCGGCCATCCGGCATTTTGCTGGCCGGCTGCCTGTTCTGGGGATCTGCCTTGGCCATCAGGGAATTGGCCAGGCCTTTGGTGGTGAGGTGGTCCGGGCCCGCCAGGCCATGCATGGCAAGACCAGCCCGGTCTGGCACCATGATTTTGGGGTTTTTGCCGGATTGCATAACCCGTTAACAGTGACCCGTTATCACTCGCTGGTGGTGAGGCGGGAGACGCTGCCGGATTGCCTGGAGATTACAGCCTGGACGCAGCGGGATGATGGACAGATGGATGAGATCATGGGGCTGCGTCACCGTACCCTGAATGTCGAAGGGGTGCAGTTTCATCCGGAGTCGATCCTGAGCGAGCAGGGTCATGAGTTGCTGGCCAACTTCCTCCGCCAGACTGGAGGTGTGCGCTGATGCAGATCAGGGCCGTGCTCGCCCGCATTGCTGCCGGTGAAAGCCTGGACTGTGCACAGATGCAGTCTGTCATGCACCAGATGCTGGATGGTCAGTTGACGGCAGCCCAGATGGGTGCCCTGCTGATGGGGCTGCGAATGAAGGGCGAGAGCCTGGATGAGCTGGTGGGGGCGGCCCTGGTGATGCGCGAGCTGGCGGAGCCGGTTCATTTTGCGGATGGGCAGGTTCTGGATACCTGTGGTACCGGTGGCGATGGTCTGAACATTTTCAATGTATCCACCGCTTCGGCTTTTGTGGTGGCGGCGGCGGGCGGCAAGGTGGCCAAGCATGGTAACCGGGCTGTTTCCGGCAATTGTGGTAGTGCCGATGTGCTGGAGGCTGCAGGCGTTTATCTGCCCCTGGCGCCGGACCAGGTCGTCCGTTGTGTGGACAGTCTTGGCGTGGGGTTCATGTTTGCCCCGGCCTATCATCAGGCCATGCGGCATGTCGGCGCTGTACGCCGTGAGCTGGGAATCCGCACCCTGTTCAATATTCTGGGGCCGCTGGCCAATCCGGCTGGAGTGCGTCATCAGGTGGTGGGCGTATTTGCCCGTGGGTTGTGCCGGCCATTGGCTGAGGTGCTGGCCAGGCTGGGCAGCCGGCATGTACTGGTGGTTCATGCGGAAGATGGGCTGGATGAGATCAGCCTGGCTGCGCCAACCCATGTTGCTGAGCTTCGGGATGGCTGCGTAGTGGAGTATTCGGTCCGGCCAGAGGATTTTGGCATTGAGTCATGTTCGCTGGATAGCCTGGTTGTTGCTGATGCCCGGGCATCCCTGGCTGTAATCCGTGATGCGTTAGGCAAGCGTCGTACTGAAGCAGGACGACGGGCCGCTGATATCATTATGCTGAACAGCGGAGCAGCGCTGTATGCTGCTGATCTGGCCAGTCACCTGCAGCAGGGGGTGAAAATGGCTCAGGACGCCCTTTATTCCGGGCTGGCTCTGGAGAAGCTTGATGAGCTGGTCGCATTTACTTCCGTATTCAGGCAGGAGACACCGGCGTGAGCATCCCCACGGTTCTGGAGAAGATCATTCTGCGCAAGGCCCAGGAAGTAGCCGGGCGCAAGGCCGTCTGCCCCCTTCAGGAGCTGGAGCAGCAGGCTATTTTGGCCGGTCCGGTCCGGGGTTTTGCCAAAGCCCTTGGCCAGCAGGTGGCGGCCAGACAGCCGGCCGTGATTGCGGAAATCAAGAAAGCCTCGCCCAGCAAGGGGGTTATCCGGGAAGATTTCCGGCCAGCCGAAATAGCCAGAGGTTATGCCAGTGCCGGGGCAATGTGTCTGTCGGTCCTGACTGATGTGGATTTTTTTCAGGGGGCAGATGCCTATCTGCAGGAAGCCCGGGCTGCCTGCGCCCTGCCGGTATTGCGCAAGGATTTCATGATTGATCCTTACCAGATCATCGAATCGAGAGCGCTGGGGGCTGACTGTATTCTGCTGATCGCAGCAGCACTGGATGATGTCCAGCTGGCTGAGCTGGCTGCAGTTGCGGCAGACATGGGACTGGATGTGCTGGTTGAAGTGCATGACAGCCAGGAGTTGGACCGGGCCTTGCGACTGGAAACACCGCTGATAGGCATCAATAACCGGAATCTGCATACTTTTGAGGTGCGGCTGGAAAATACTTTGGATCTGTTGCCCATGGTTCCGGCCGGGCGGATTGTGGTTGCGGAAAGCGGGGTCACTAACCGGGCTGATGTTGAGCTGCTGGAGCTGAGTGATGTGTATGCTTTTCTGGTCGGGGAGGCATTCATGCGGGCCGAGCAGCCTGGTGCAGAATTGCAGCGGCTGTTTTTCCCCCAGAAGGCTGGAAAATGAACGGGCAGGTACGGGGCTGTACCGTAGTCGTTTAGATTTTGGCCCATGAGTGGAGATGGAGCGTTAGCGGGTTCCAAAAACAACCATGGTTTTCCCCTTGACGCTGACCAGTCCCTGCTCCTCCAGTCCTTTCAGGACGCGGCCAACCATTTCCCGGGAACAGCCAACGATGCGGCCGATTTCCTGCCGGGTGATCTTGATCTGCATGCCATCCGGATGGGTCATGGCATCTGGTTGCTTGCAGAGTTCCAGCAGGGTGCGGGCTACCCGGCCTGTCACATCCAGAAAAGCCAGGTCGCTGACCTTGCGGGTTGTATTGCGCAACCGTTCGGCCATCTGGCGGCCAAGGGTATAGAGAATCTCCGGATCCTGCTGGGCAAGCTCCCAGACCTTGGTATAGGCCAGCTCGGCGACTTCGCATTCTGTACGGGCCCGGACCCAGGCGCTGCGTGCCCTGATAGGTTCATCCAGATCAAATAACCCCATTTCACCCAAAAAGTCTCCGGCATTGAGATAGGCAATGATGATTTCCCGGCCGTCATTGTCTTCAATCAGGATGGTGACGGAGCCTTTGAGAATCAGGAACAGGCTTTCACTATGGTCTCCGGCATAAATGATGGTGCTTTTGGCCGCATACCGGCGACGATGGCAGAGGGTGATGAATTTATCGAGGTTTTTGATTTTGCTCTGGAGGGTTGTTGCTACCATGCAGGACCAATCCGATTGATGTAAGTGCCGGGGGCGTGCGTTCTGCACTCATCTTCCCGGATGGTTTTGAATGTACACATAAAAAGGCAGGCCGGGCAATGGTACGGGGCGGGAGAGGGTATTATCCGGGATGGATGAGTCCGGTGCTTGTTGGCGATATGATGGCCATCATTGACAGGTATCAATAAGATGCCTTGATATGGCTCAAGGAGGGATGGTTTCTGGATGCTTAAGCAGATTCATGTAAATGATTTAAAGCTTGGCATGTTTATTCATGGCTTCTGTGGCTCATGGATAGATCATCCTTTCTGGCGCTCCAGTTTTTTGCTGGAAAGCAGCCAGGATCTTGAGAGGATCCGTGCCAGCAACGTCTCAGAGCTCTGGATTGATCTGCGACGAAGTATTCCGGACGTTCGGGCGGAGTACCTGAGTACAGTCCAGGCATTTGTGCCGGAGACAGGCCTGGAAGAGATTCCGGCAATTTATGAAGGCCCGGAGAGCCAGGCTGAAGCTGATATTTCCGGACAGGATGTGGTGCGGGTTGCACACCAGCCCCAGACCAGTCTGGATGAGGAGTTGCTGTTTGCCGTTGGCTTATGTGAGCGCAGTCGTCAGGCTGTTGTTGATATGTTCCAGGACGCCCGGCTGGGCAAGGCTGTCCAGTGGGGGCCGGCCACCGAGCTGGTTGAGGAGATCTCCTGTTCGGTCATGCGCAATGCGGATGCCCTGATCAGTCTGGTCCGGCTGAAATCAGCGGATGAATATACTTACATGCATTCGGTAGCAGTCAGTGCCCTGATGATTGCTCTGGCTGCAGAACTGGGCTTTGATGAGGAGCAGAAGCGGGAAGCCGGATTGAGTGGCCTTTTGCATGATATCGGGAAAATGGCTATTCCGGAGCGCATTCTCAACAAGCCGGGCCCCCTGACAGATGAGGAGATGGTAGTCATCCGGGAGCACCCTGAGGCGGGGGGACGGATTTTGCAGAAAGGTTTGCCGCCGGTCAGTTCGGGGGTACTGGATGTCTGTCTCCATCACCATGAAAAAATGGATGGAACGGGTTATCCCGGACGGTTGCAGGGCGAGCAGATCACACTTCAGGCCCGGATGGGGGCGGTCTGCGATGTCTATGATGCTGTGACCTCCAACCGGGTATATCGCAAACCCTGGGGGGCTGCCGAGGCCATGCAGCGGATGGCCAGCTGGAAAGGGCACTTTGATGAAAGCGTTTTCCACTCTTTTGTCCGGGCGGTTGGCATTTACCCCACGGGTTCGCTGGTTCTGCTGGCCAGCGGTTTGCTGGGGGTCGTGCTGGAACAGCATGAAACCCATCTGCTCAGGCCAAGGGTCATGGTATTTTTGCAGGGCAAGAGCCGGCAACGGATCAGGCCAAGAGTTATTGATCTGGGTGGAGCGGACAGTGCTGACCGGATTGTCAGCCGTGAATCAGCGGCTGACTGGGGAATCCATGATCTGGATGCTTTGTGGACGGGGCGGTCTACGGCCAGCCTGCTGGAAAGCCGGCAAAAACCCCGTATCTGTTAAGGGTGATTGTGTCCCTGCAGGCAGGGTATGCCAGAAGTAGATCTGGCCATTTCATTGATTTATGTCGTACTTTCGGAGCAGCTCAATCACTGATTCTTGATCTGGCAAGGGTATCTGCAAAGCTCTCCTGGATTATCCTTACTAGATAGAAACACGTGGAAAGCATTCTGGCTCTGGCTGTAATGTTTTCCGGTCTTCCTTTCTCTTGGATTGGATGAGAAAAGACATGCGCTTTCCAACACCGCTATTTCTTGCCCTTCTGGTTGCGGGCTGTACCTGGGAAAAACCGCCCAGTGAAACATTGATGTTCGGCTCACATGCGCTGCCTGTTGAAGTCGCCGCTACCATGGGTGAGCGGCGCCGTGGTCTGATGGGGCGCAGCAAGTTGCCGGATAATCAGGGGATGCTGTTTATCTTTCCATCTTCTGGAAAAAAATGCTTCTGGATGAAGGATACCGAGATTCCTCTGACCACGGCATTTATCGATAGTGAAGGCTATATCCTCAATATGGCTGACATGAAAGCTGAGAGCAGGGATATCCATTGCTCGGAAGGCATTGCCAGTTATGCCATTGAAGTTAACGTTGGGCTGTTGCAGAAGTGGGGCGTCCAGCCGGGTGATCAGGTGACAGGCTTGCCGGCTCTTCCGGCTCCACAGCCTGCCAGTGCCTCGAAGCCATGGTGGAAATTCTGGTAACTGGTCCTGCTTCAGGTTTGCCCGTCTTCTGGTCGCTGGAAGGCGGGCAAAGAGGTTTCATGGTTTTTGCTGCAATATCCAGCGGGCTAATGCATTTGCCTCGCTTTCAGTGACGCGGTTGGGGGGCATGGGAATTGCCCCCCAGTTGCCTTGTCCGCCGTTCCTGATCCGCCCGGCAAGGGTGGATGTTGCATCGTCCTGTTTGGTATAGCGTGCGGCGATGTCTTGCAGGGATGGCCCGACCAGCCGGACATCTGACCGGTGGCAGGCCTGGCAGGATCTGCTTCTGAACAGCTCCTCGGCTGTGTCTTCTGCAAGGGCTGGCAGAGCCCCTGTCAGGAGGGTCAAAGTAACCAGTATTTTTCTCATGATGCTTGTCTTTCCTCCGGACTATGCGGATAACAGGCTGTAGCCGGATTTTACGTGTATCCGCCGGGGGTGGCCAAATTTCCAGGGCGAAGCAAAAATATCGGGCACAAACTTTTCTGGAATGATCATGCCGCTGACCGTGGATGCCCGGACTGCCCGGATGCTGCCCCTGCTGGTTGCCGTCGCATTTTTTATGCAGACACTGGATGGCACTATCCTGAATACCGCTTTGCCCAGTATGGCAAAGGATCTTTCTGAAGATCCCCTGCGCATGCAGGGGGTTGTTATTGCCTATCTGCTGACAGTGGCTTTTCTGATTCCGGTGTCTGGCTGGCTGGCGGACCGATTTGGCAGTCGCCGGATTTTTCTGCTGGCCATTGTATTTTTTAGCTTGGGCTCCTTGTTGTGTGCGCTGTCAGTGACACTGGAGCAACTGATTGCCGCCAGGGTTGTCCAGGGGGTTGGGGGGGCTATCATGGTTCCGGTTGGTCGCCTGACGGTTCTGCGGGTTTATCCGCGGCAGGATTTTGTCCGGGTTATGACGCTGGTAACCATGCCCGGAATGGTTGGTCCGCTGGTAGGGCCGACTCTGGGCGGCTGGCTGGTAGAGTATGCTTCCTGGCACTGGATCTTTCTGATCAATTTGCCTGCCGGGTTGCTGGGAGCTCTGGCGACCCTGAAGTTCATGCCAGCGCTAGCCAGTGTCCAGACCCGTTTTGACTGCTCCGGGTTTCTTGTGTTTGGCTGCAGCATGGTGTTGATCACTCTGGCGCTGGAGGGATTGGGTGACCTGCAGTTACCCTATGCCCGGGTTTTCCTGCTGCTATTTGCTGGCATGGCCTGTCTGGCAGGTTACTGGCTGCATGCTGTCCGGCTCGCGGAGCCGCTGTTCAGTCCCCGGCTGTTCCGGAGCCGGACGTTTGCGGTGGGTATTCTGGGCAACCTGTTTGCCAGGCTGGGTATTGGAGCCCTGCCATTTCTGATACCACTGTTATTGCAGGTGGCACTGGGTTATTCACCAGCCCAGGCCGGAATGAGCATGATTCCTCTGGCTGTTGGCGCTATCGGTATCAAGCCATTTGCTGCTCCACTGATCAACCGCTGGGGTTATCAGAAGATCCTTGCCGTAAATACCCTGCTGGTGGGGGGGCTGATTGCTGGACTGGCAACGATTGATCTTGCAACGCCCTTACCGCTGCTACTGCTCCAGCTGGCGGTACTTGGCATGGCAAATTCCTTGCAGTTCACGGCCATGAATACTGTAACGCTGATTGGTTTGCGTGATGATCAGGCCAGTAGTGGCAATAGCCTGCTTTCTGTTGTGGTGCAGCTGTCCATGAGTCTTGGGGTGGCGACATCGGCAGCCCTGTTAGGTGGTTTTACCCATTCTTCCGGAGACGCGGGATTGCTGCAGGCCTTTCAGTGGACCTTTTTATGTGTAGGGGGGCTGGCTGCTCTGGCAGCAATCCTGTTTTTGCAGCTGGATTCGCGGGAGGGGCGTTCCCTGGTGTCGCCGCTGGTTAATGGGCTGCCTGAACATTAATTCAGCCTTCAGGGTCTACGATTTTTTAAAAGTCAGGGACTGTAAATAGCCGGCAATCTGAAAATCTTCCCTTGTTTTGGGGCTATTCGGTCAGCTGCTTAAATCTGGAAATATCTGATCCGGCTACAGGTCATTCATCCTGGGTTAATGTGCTTTCTACAGGCTTATAGTTGTCCATCCGGACAGGGTCCGGTCCAGTGGACATATCAATAATACCAGGGGGTTGCGGATGCCGCAGGGCGGTAGTCTGGCAGACCGGGAGGAGTGGACATGGGCGAGCAGAAAATACGGGTTGTTTCGGATGATGTGGAGGCTGCCCAGGATCTGCAGCAGATTATTGATGGCTTCAGGCGGTTCAAGCAGGAGGTTTTTCCCGAAAAAAAGGCGCTTTTCCAGAAGCTGGCCAAAGCCCAGTCGCCTAGAGCCATGTTTATCACCTGTGCGGATTCGCGGATTATTCCCGAGCTGATCACCCAGAGCTCTCCCGGAGATCTGTTTGTGACGCGCAACGTTGGCAATGTGGTACCGCCTTATGGCCAGATGAATGGCGGGGTTTCGACCGCCATTGAATACGCCGTAATGGCGCTGGCTGTCCGGCATATCATTATTTGCGGGCACTCGGACTGTGGGGCGATGAAAGCAGTGCTCAATCCGCAGTCACTGGATGCCATGCCTACGGTAAAGGCCTGGTTACGGCACTCGGAGGTCGCCCGGACGGTGGTGGCCCAGCATGACTATCATGAATGTGGTCATGGCACCGAGCTGGAGTTTCTGACTGAAGAGAATGTGGTAGCCCAGCTGGATCATTTGCGCACGCATCCATCGGTTGCTTCCCGTCTGGCGGGTGGCCAGCTGTTTATTCATGGTTGGGTGTATTCCATCGAAACAGGCGAAATCCGGGCCTATGATGCCGGGCGGGCCCGTTTTCTGCCGCTGGACTGCGACAGTCCGATTCCCATGGCAACGCCCCGGCCGCGTCTGACACCTGCGGTAGATTGAGCATATAGGGAGAGGAGAAAGGATTTCCGACAACGGCATTCAAGTGAATGCCGTCGTGTTGCAAGACAGGTTTCCGGCCATCTGTCTGTTTTTGCATATGCCCTGTCAGGGCAGGGGTGTGGCCGGTTTTTATCGTTTATCTGTTGGCTTGGGGCACTCCCGAAGGGGCGGTCAGTGCAGTTTCAGCCGTGGGACCGTACTGCGCCCCAGCCGGTCACTGATCACCAGCAGACCTGTCCGGATGACGCCGTAAAGCGCGACCTGATGCATGCGGTACAGGGACATATAGAACAGTCTGGCCAGCCAGCCCTCGACATGAACATCCCGCATCAGGTTCCCCATCAGGTTGCCCACAGCGCTAAATAGTGACAACGATACCAAGGAACCATTATCCCGATAGGTAAAGGCTGGCAGTGGCTCGCTCAGGCCATCGACCCGCTGGGTCAGGGACTTGACCAGCATGGAGGCCATCTGATGGGCTGACTGGGCCCGGGGTGGCACATTGCGGGTTCCTTCTGCATCTGCCGGGCAGGCAGCGCAGTCTCCCAGAGCAAAGATATTGTCGTCGCGGGTGGTTTGCAGGGTAGGGCGAACCACCAGCTGGTCAATCCGGTTGGTTTCCAGTCCACCGAAGTCTTTCATGAATGCATGGCCCCGGATTCCGGCTGCCCAGACTTTCAGGTTGGCGGGGATCATCCGGCCATCCACCGTCATCATGCCATCTGCCGTGACCTCTTTTACCGGCGAGGACGTCAGCACTTTAACGCCCAGTTTTTCCAGTGCATCAAGCACGGATTTGCTGATGCGGTCGGAGAGGGCTGGCAGTACCTTGGGGCCGGCTTCGATAATAGTAATATCCATGTTCTGGGGCTGGATGCCTTTCAGGCCATAGGCTGCCAGCTCATGGGCCGCATTGTGCAGCTCGGCGGCCAGTTCGACACCTGTGGCACCGGCGCCGACAATGGCGACGCTAATTTTTCCATCGGTTGCCTGGGTTGAATGGGCACTCAGGTAATGGTTCAGCAACTTTTTGTGAAAAATAATGGCCTGGGGCAGGCTGTCGAGAAAAATGCAGTGTTCGGCAGCACCCTGTGTGCCAAAGTCATTGGTCCGGCTGCCCACAGCCAGCACTAGGGTGTCATAGCCAAGCCGGCGCTCGGGCACCATCTCATGGCCCTGTTCATCCTTGACTGCTGCCAGATGAATTTCCCGTTTTTCCCGGTCAAGATCGCAGAGTGTGCCAATTTCAAAATCAAAGTGATTCCACTTGGCCTGGGCAACGTAGTTGAGCTCGTTTTCGGATGTATTCAGGGAACCGGCAGCCACTTCATGTAGCAGCGGTTTCCAGATATGGGTCAACTGTTTGTCCACCAGCGTGACTCTTGCCGTACCACGCTTGCCCAGTGTGCGGCCAAGACGCGTGGCCAGTTCCAGCCCGCCTGCACCACCACCAACAATTACGATTCTGTGTGTCATCTATGCTTCCTCAACAGTTTTAACAGAGTGGAAAGGGTTAACGATTGCCGCAGCGTCGAAACGTCGCGATTCTTAAAATGTGCAAGTGAAAGATCCCATGAAAGGGTCCATGTGGACCAGCATCCGGATACTGTCTTTTAGTGTGAAGGCCTAGTTCTTAAGTCGTACTAAAAGCAATAAGTATTCCATTTATGGTTTTTTGTTGTTTTTAATAACATTATCAGCTTATGGTGCATGGTCAGTCTGCATGATGCATGCCGTATATTTTTGTATGTTCTATACAGGCTGGTTTTACGTTCGCCCTTAAGGTCTGCTGTCAGGGGGGATAGGTGGGTGTAGTATTTTGCGGGGTAGCGGAGTTGTAGCCGTGCAGGCGGAGAGGTGGGCCGATAAAAAAGGCCCTGTCTGGCTGGCAGTACAGGGCCTTTTGCAGAGCGGGACTGTTCAGGCTAGCAGGGTACGGGCCATGACCGCATATCCCATCAGCATCAGAACCCAGCCCAGTACGGGATGGAAAAGGATGCGCCAGGCCAGCCCGATCGGATCGAAGCCGACTCCATGAATAAACCCGCTGGAGATGCCGAGCATCATCAGCATCAGCATGCTGTGGCTGTAAGTTCCATCAGCGTTCAGCATGAGCGTCGGATGAAGCAGCAGGACAAGCGCCAGCGGCGCAGCCAGTAGCATGGACAACGCACGGGCCCAGCGGTTCTTCAGCAGGCGGCTATCGGGGATCACGTCTTATTCCTTGTCAAAGGTGCCGTGAGTTTCCTGCCACAGGGCATTCATGACCCCCATGCTGCAGGCGAACAGGATGCCCAGAATCCAGGTGAAATACCACATCATCTATATCCTTGGCTCCGCAGGGGAGCAGTTGGAGAAGATCAGGTGCAGGACTAGAGGTCCCGCACCATCCCTTGGATCAGTACAGGCTATGCGAGTTTTCTTCGATAGTCTTGTTGGTCAGCTTGCCCCACATATGGAAATAGCACCATGCGGTGTACCCGAGAATGATCGGAACCCAGATGATGGCGACAATGGTCATGACCGTCATGGTGTTCTTGCTGGAGGCTGCATCCCACATGGTCAGGCTGGAAACCGGATCAATGGAGGATGGGAACACGAACGGGAACATGGCAAAGCCAGCGGTGCAGATAGTGCCAACGATGGCCAGGCTGGTGCCGGTGAAGGCCAGTCCGGCACGGTTGCGCTGGGCACCCAGCAGGGCCAGTACACCACCTGCCAGACCAGTCAGCGGAGCCAGCTGGGTGATCGGGTAATTGGCGTAGTTGGCCTGCCAGCCACCATTGGTCGCCGCAACTTCCTTGTTCAGCGGGTTAAGGGCTGCATTAGGGTCAAAGACGCTGGTGATGGTGTAACCATCAATGCCCAGAACCAGCCACAGTCCAGCCAGGAAGAATGCGCCGATAAAGACGATAGCGCAGAGGCGGGTAGCCTGCCGGGAGCGCTCGTAGAGGGCTTCGTCAGTCCGCAGCATCAGCCAGGAGCCACCGTGGGCACACAGCATGGACAGGCTGACCACTCCGGCCAGCAGGGCAAACGGATGCAACAGACCGAAGAAAGAGCCTTCATAGGTCATGCGCATGGTTTCGTCCAGACGGAATGGCAGGCCCAGCAGCAGGTTGCCAAAGGCGACCCCGAACAGCAGGGCTGGCAGGGCACCGCCTGCGAACAGGGCCCAGTCCCAGGCCGTACGCCATTTGGTGTTTTCCAGCTTGCTGCGGTAGTCAAAACCTACCGGGCGGCAGAACAGGCCAAACAGGACCAGTAGCATGGCCCAGTACATGCCGGAGAATGAAACGGCATACACGATGGGCCAGGCGGCAAACAGGGCACCGCCTGCAGTAATCAGCCACACCTGGTTGCCATCCCAGTGGGGGGCAATCGTGTTGATGGCCACACGGCGTTCACTGTCAGTTTTGCCAACGAAAGGCATCAGGGCCATGGCCCCCATGTCAAAGCCGTCAGTCAGGGCAAGACCGATCAGCAGCACGCCAACCAGAACCCACCAAATTACTTTTAACGTTTCGTAATCAAACATGTTTGACCCCTCAGGCACTGGCCGGTTGGCTGCTGCTATGCGCGTCGCCAGTCAGTTCAAAGTGATAGCGGCCGGTATGCAGGCTGGATGGACCGATTTTGGCAAAGCGGATCATCAGGTACATTTCGACTACCAGCAGGGTGGTGTAGAAAGCGATCAGGGCAATCAGGGAGGTCCACAGATCACCCGCGGTCAGGCTGGAAGTTGAGAGGTGAGTGGGGAGCACTTCACCGATGGTCCAGGGCTGACGGCCATGTTCAGCCACAAACCAGCCTGTCTGGGTAGCAACCCAGGGCAGGGGCAGGCTGTACAGGGCAAACTTGAGCAGCCAGGGTTTGTTTTCCATGTTGCCACGGGCCGAAGCGTACAGGGCAAGGATGAACAGGAGCAGCATGGTGAAGCCCGAAAGAACCATGGCCCGGAAGGTCCAGAACATGGCCGGTACGGACGGTACGGTATCCAGCGCCGCTTTATGGATCTGCTCATCAGTCGCATTCACCACATTGGTGGTGTATTTCTTCAGCAGCAGGCCATAACCAAGGTCTTTCTTGACGGCATCAAAAGCAGCGATAGTGGCATCACTCTTGTTACCACCCCGGATCTGCTCCAGCAGGGCATAGGCTTTCATGCCCTCACGGATACGGCCTTCGTTTATGGCGATCAGGTCTTTCAGGCCCATAACCTGCTCATCCACAGAGCGCGTGGCGATCAGCCCCAGTGCCCACGGGATTTTTACTGCATAGTCAGTGCGCTGCTCTGCTTCGTTCGGGAAGCCGAACAGGGTGAACGATGCCGGAGCCGGATGGGTTTCCCATTCGGATTCGATGGCAGCCAGTTTGACTTTCTGGACCTCACCGATTTCGTAACCGGATTCATCACCCAGCAGGATAACGGACAGGATGGCCGCCATACCAAAACCGGAGGCTACGGCAAAAGAGCGGCGGGCAAAAGCGAGGTCCCGTTTTTTCAGCAGGTAGTAGCTGGAAATGGCCAGAACAAATACAGCACCCGTGACATAGCCGGAGGCTACGGTGTGTACGAACTTGACCTGGGCAACCGGGTTGAAGATTAGCTGACCGAAGCTGACCAGCTCCATCCGCATGGTCTCATAGTTGAACTCGGCACCTACCGGATGCTGCATCCAGCCGTTGGCGACCAGAATCCACAGGGCGGACAGGTTGGAACCCAGGGCCACCAGCCAGGTCACCATCAGGTGCTGCGCCTTGGAAAGGCGTTCCCAGCCAAAGAAGAACAGGCCGATGAAGGTGGATTCCAGGAAGAAGGCCATCAGACCTTCAATGGCCAGCGGCGCACCGAAGATATCGCCCACGTAGTGGGAGTAATAGGCCCAGTTGGTTCCAAACTGGAACTCCATGGTCAGACCGGTGGTCACACCCAGGGCAAAGTTGATACCGAACAGCTTGCCCCAGAATTTGACCATGTCCTTGTAGACCTGCTTGCCGGTCATGACATAGATCGTTTCCATGGTGGCCAGGATGAAGGTCATCCCAAGGGTCAGCGGAACGAACAAAAAGTGATACAGCGCTGTCATCGCGAACTGTAATCGCGATAGATCAACTACATCTTCCGAAATCATTTCGGGGACTCCTCATCTACATGCAAAGGCTGTGAGTTTGCTCCAGTCGTGCCCAGCAGTCGCTCGCTGACTTTCTCGTTGCCGTTCACCGGCATCATGGGATCAGTGAACCAGACCATCTTGATGGTCATCAGGATGGCCAGCTTGATGGCCAGAATGGCTGCCAGTTCCCGGACCAGCGGGATTCGCCAGTGTGAAGCTGCACGAGGTTTAAGCATCACGACTACTCCTGACTTTCGAACAACAATCACGATTCGTAGCAGTTACATCAAACTTTATTGATGTAGATCATGCTAGTGACGCATGGTCGCAGGCGAAAGTCTTTCAGGAAAAAAGCTTTTGTGCACGGTCTGACTGGGGAGATTGATTATACTCTTTTAGAATAAAGCGGTTTTTCAGCAGATAGCATTTATTGGGTCTGAGGGTAGTATAGATGGTGATGGCCAAAGGGTAGAGTTTAGGGCAGCATGCTGATTTTTATAGTCTATTGGTCATGCCCTGGGCGGATGGATTTCCTGGATCGGGTGACATAAACCTATGTCTTATAGGAATTTTCAGCATAAGGCGCAATAAACAGGTTTTTGCATAACAAGCAATCGGATATTGTCAATACATTCATGGAATTTTTAATTAGCGGTATTGACTTTTCCTGTTTCTGTGTATTTGAAGTAAAGAAAAGCCAGATACCGTCTTTTCCGTAAATCAGCCCAGCAGGGCCACGCTTTTGATCTGGGCCCAGAACTGCATGCCGGGCTTGATATCCAGCTGGTCACGCGAGCGGCGGGTAATCCGTGCCAGCAGGGGGGTTGTTTCGGCTTCCAGCCTGACCAGGACGTGGGAGGGTGTATCCGCATCCACGACTTCGGTCACTCTGGCCTGTACCAGATTGCTGATGCTGGTATGAAGAGGTTTTTCAGCGGCAAGGCTGACATCCCGGGCATAGACCTGTACCCGCACGGGCTGGCCGACGGGCGCCAGCCGCTGGCTGACCAGAACCTCACCCCCCGGAAAAGTCAGGGTGGTCAGATGATAGGTATCGTCATGTCTGGCCACCCGGGCGGCAATGACCACGCTGGCCTCTCCGCTAAAGGCCGTAGGCAGGTCAAGCCGGGCCATGGTTTCCTGGACGCCGCCCTCTGCGGCAACCGTACCCTGGTTCAGCAGTACGACATAATCAGCCAGCCGGGCTACCTCTTCGGGAGAGTGGCTGATGTACAGGATGGGAATATCCAGCTCATCGTGCAAGCGTTCCAGATAGGGCAGGATTTCGTTTTTGCGCTGAAGGTCAAGGGCTGCCAGTGGTTCATCCATCAGCAACAGGGTCGGGCTGGTCAGCAGTGCCCGGGCAATGCCGACCCGCTGCCGTTCGCCGCCAGAAAGGCGGTCAGGCATGCGCTCCAGCAGATGGCCGATGCCCAGCAGGTCCAGAATTTTGTCCCAGGAAACCCGGTGCTGTTCAGCCGGCACACGGCGCAGGCCGTATTCCAGGTTTTTTCTGACAGACAGGTGCGGAAACAGGCTGGCCTCCTGGAAGACATAGCCCAGTGCCCGCTTGTGGGTAGGGACAAAAATGCCCTTGCTGCTGTCTTCCCAGAGTTCGCCATTGATCTGCAGGTAGCCTTCGCTGGCCCGCTCCAGTCCGGCGATGCAGCGCAGGCAGGTGGTTTTTCCGGAGCCGGAGTGGCCAAACAGGATGGTAATGCCCCGTCCTGGCAGGTTCAGGTCAACATTCAGGGAAAATCCCGGGTAGTTCACGCTGAAGCGGGCCAGGATACGGTCATCACTGGTGGTGGGGGCGGCAGTCAGTGTCATTTCAGGCCTGGGTTGGTTTGTCGGCTGGAATAGAGGCTGAGCAGAACGATAAACGAGAAGACCACCATGCCACCGGCCAGCCAGTGGGCCTGCATATACTCCATGGCTTCAACATGGTCAAAAATCTGCACAGATACGGTACGGGTCAGGCCCGGGATATTGCCGCCCATCATCAGTACGATGCCAAACTCGCCGACGGTGTGGGCAAAGCCCAGGATGGCTGCAGTAATCAGCCCGGGGCGGGCCAGCGGCAGCATGACGCTGAAAAAGCTGTCCCATGGTCCGGCCCTCAGGGTTGCCGCGACTTCCAGTGGTCGTTCGCCAACGGCTTCAAAGGAGTTTTGCAGTGGCTGGATAACAAAAGGCATGGAGTAAATGACGGATCCGACAACCAGTCCGGGAAAAGTGAAGGGCAGAACGCCCAGTCCCAGTGCTTCGGTCAGCTGGCCTACAGGGCCGTGGGGGCCCATCAGGACCAGCAGGTAAAAACCCAGCACAGTGGGCGGCAGCACCAGGGGCAGGGCGATCAGGGCACCCAGCGGGCCTTTCAGCCGGGAGCGGGTGCGGGACAGCCACCAGGCAATGGGGGTTCCGATGGTCAGCAGCAGCAGGGTAGTCAGGCTGGCCAGCTCAAGAGTCAGCCAGACTGCAGAAATATCGGCTTCAGACAGGTACATTCAGGGACACTCCCCCGACTGCTTCGCCAGGCACGACGGGGCAGCCGGGCAGGCCGGAACCGGATCAGGGCAGGCTGCCTTGCGCCATGCGGCTGATCCAGCCCGCCGGCGGGTTTATTTCTTCAGGTCATAACCATAGGACTTGATAATGGCTGCTGCTTTTGGGCCTTTGAGGTATGCAACCAGCGCCCGGGCACCCTTGCTGTCTTTCAGGATGACCGCGTCCTGCATGATGGGGTCATACATGGTTTGCGGAACCATCCAGCTGGAGCCGCCTGTCAGCTTGCCATTCTTGAACACCTGCGACAGGGCAACAAAGCCCAGCTCGGCGTTGCCGGAGGCTACAAACTGGTAGGCCTGGCTGATGTTGTTGCCTTCGACGATTTTCGGCTGCAGGGTTTCCAGCAGGTTGAGTTTGCCCAGCACCTGGGTGGCGGCCAGTCCGTAGGGAGCTGTTTTGGGGTTGGCGATGGACAGGTGCTGGAAGTCCGCTTTTTTCAGGACATCGCCCTTGGCATCCACATAGTCTTCTTTGGGAGACCAGAGCACCAGTTTGCCAACGGCATAGGTGAAGCGGGTGTCCTTGACCGTATCGCCTTCTGTTTCCAGTTTGGCCGGGGTGCGGTCATCCGCTGAAAGAAAGACCTGGAAGGGTGCACCATTCTTGATCTGGGTATAGAGGCCACCTGTGGGGCCAAAAGAAGCAACGACCTTGTTGCCGGTGTCTTTCTCGAAGCTGGCCGCAATTTCCTGGATGGGCGCGGTGAAATTGGCAGCTACAGCAACTTTTATCTCTTCAGCCTGTACCGTGCCCATGACCAGGGTGGCACTGAGGGCAACAAACAGATGGGACAGTGAACGGGACATGGTGGTTCTCCTTGTCTTGGGGGGGGAAGCGTTATTCACAGGTTGCCAGGATGACGCTGGATGACTTGAAAAATGCACAGGCCCGGGCACCAGTCTGCAGGCCAAGGCTGCTGCAGCTCTCGGCGGTAACGACCGCTGTGACGTTGCGCCCTGAGGGCAGGGTCAGGGTCACTTCATTGTTGATGGTGCCTTCATGGATGGCCGTGATTTCTCCACATAGACGGTTGCGGGCGGAAATCCTCATGGCCAGATCCGTGGTCAGCATGACGGACGAAGATTTGACCATAGCGAATATTTCCCGGCCGATGCCCAGCTCGAGGTTTTCAGCACTGGTTTTGGTGATGGTGGCAATCAGCTCGTTTTCCGGGTCCAGCCGGATCTGCACCTCAAAGCTGACATCCCCCTGGCGCAAGCCGGTGATGGGACCGCTGAACTGGTTGCGTGCGCTGCTTTTCATGCTGATGCGGTGCATCAGCTTCTGGAAGGTCCGGATATCTCCGCCTTCGAGTTCGGTCAGGCGCCCGGACAGCTGATCCAGGGTATGCTGGTACTCTTTTTCAAGAGCGCGATACATGGCAACAATCCGCCGGCCATATTCTGTCAGCTGGGTACCACCGCCCTGGCGTCCGCCCGTGACCCGGACAACCAGTGGCTCGGGGGCCAGGTTGTTCATGGTGTCCAGGGCATCCCAGGCGGCCTTGTAGGACAGGGGAACGGCTTTGGCTGCCTGATTGATTGAACCCCTGCTGTCGATCTGCTCCAGCAGGCGTATCCGGGTGTCAGACAAGGCTGTCCCCATCTCTGTATCAAGGGACATGCGGGCGAGAAAGCGGGTTGGTGTCATGGCTTTCTGATCTATCTAATGTAATTTATATAAAGCAATAACCAGACCAGTGTACGTTTTTGTGGTCTTTTCAGGCAATACTGTACATTGCTGGCTATTGATATAGTGGGTAAATGTAGGGTTGCCTACAAAATATATGTAGGTTGATACATAAACAACGCGCTAGCGTAGTAAAGCCTACAGTGTTCCGGGAGGCCGTTATCCATGAACAGCGTTGTCAGTGCCCGCAATATTTTCAGGGGAAAAATCCAGACACTGGAGGAGGGTGTGGTTAACGCCAAGCTCGATATCGAGCTGGAGGGGGGCGAGATTCTGGTGGCCGTGGTGACCATGGACAGCGTCCGTGCGCTGGAGCTGGCACCGGGGCGAACTGTATCGGCAATCGTCAAGGCACCTTGGGTCATGCTGATGACCAGTGGCGAGGGTGACAAGGCTCATCTGTCTGCCCGCAATATCCTGCCCGGGACAGTCAAGTCGGTTGAATCAGGGCCGGTAAATGCCGAGGTCACGCTGGAGCTGGCCGGCGGGACAGAAATTACGTCCATTGTGACCCGGGATGCCGTAACGGCACTGGGACTCCGGCCAGGGGCCAGAGCCAGTGCAGTCATCAAGGCTTCCAGTGTGATTCTGGGGGTGATGCCCGAGGATCGTGTGAAATAATGCACCAGCCCGGCTGTTCTGCAGACTGCCGGCCTGCCGCTCAGAAAACCGACAGCGTGTAGTTGGCGATCAGCCGGTTTTCGTCGTAATCCGTCGCATCATTGCCCCGCCAGACGCCATACATCCAGGTCAGGCCAAGCCCTTTGAGGGGGCCAGTCTGGAACACGTAATCAAGACGGGTATCCCGCTCCCACTCCTTGTGGTTGCTGCCAGCCGCATTGATGTCAAATCCCCTGACGTACTGGACTGAAGCTTTCAGGCCCAGTATGCCCATACCGGCAAAATCATAGGCATAACGGCCCACCCAGCTTTTCTCGCCCGAGTTGTGGAATTTGTGCATCTGCATATTGGTGATCAGATACAGCACCCGGCCAGCGCCCTGATTAAGATGGGGAAAATCGCTTTTGCCGGTGACCTTCTGGAAGCCAAGCCCCATTGAATGACCGGCCAGATCGTAGGTCAGCATGGCACTCCACAGCCGGTTATCCACTTCCCCTTTGTGTGAGTCTCCGGTTTTCCAGTAGCCATTGGCCTTGTAGCCTTCTGCCCGTCCTGAGGCCGAGGCGTTTTTACCGTTGGCGTAGCTGTTGAAATAGCGCAGGTCAGTCCGGAGCGAACCATAAGGCAGTTCCCAGTTATGGAGCAGGCCGACAAAGTGCTGGGAGTAAAAATCCCGGAGCTGGCCAAAATAGTACTGGAGCAGCAGGCTTTTGCTGGCCTTGTAGTCTGCGCCGGCGTAATAAAACTGGTTGCTGCCATGGTAATTGGCTGCGTTATTGGAGCCTTCGATAGACAGGCTGTTGCTGTCCGTGGAGTTGCGCTCGACTGAATGCTCGATTTTGCCGCCGGTCAGGGTCAGATCCGGAATATCGTTGATGGTGATTTGCCCGCCCTGATACATCTGGGCGAGCAGGCGGGCATCCTGGGCAATGACTACGGGTAACTTTGGGGTCAGCATCCCCAGCTGGAGCAGCGATTTTGAAAGGCGCATTTTTCCGGTTACCCCGATGTGCCCAAAACTGCTTTGGGCCTTGCCATGGCTGGTCAGTGGAAAGACGGAGCCGGGCATCCGCTGCTCACCCGCTTTGCCCGCCCGCCCACCATCGTCCAGCCGGATACCTTCCTGGCCCAGTACATCAAAACCAAAGCCCACTACGCCTTCAGTAAAGCCTGAGCGGAAATCCAGGGTAAAGGCCTGACCCCATTCGTCGTAGCCCGGGGTATTGGCCCCGGCGTTTCTTTTGTCCTGGTTGTAGTAGAAGTTTCGGGTAGATAGCGACAGCTTACTGTCTTTAAAAAACTCGGCTCCTGCAGTACCGGAGACCAGCTGGGCAAGGGTCCCCGATATGATGGAAATAACGGGAATAGTCTTTTTCATCGTTAGATTAAGTTTTAATGGCTTTCTGATGAAGTATTTTTTAACAAAAATTAATCTAAAAATCCAAAAGTTATTATTGACTCACCATGAGTGGACAGGGAGGTCTGTATTGCAGGTTTTACAAAATTATCAATGCGTTAGAGAAAGCTGAGCAGTGCATTCATAAGGCGGGTACCGATGATGGCAGTCCGGTCGACTAAATTTTTCAAAATATTTCAATATTGTTTTTATAAAAAATAGGCAGTGTAGTAATACTGGGCAATGTCGGTCTCGGTGAGAGCTATTGTTCTTATTAAAGATATTTGATGGATGGTCTGGATAATTAAAGCGGGGAAAGGGGCTTTTTAATGGGCTGGCTGAATGAATAAAAGGTTTTATGTCGGGCTCGCGGAAGAGGTGTGCCAGGCGGCGCTGGGGAGCGGTAGATTCAGGAGCGGCGCAAAATCCGTGAGGCTGGATCAGTCCGGCCTGCTGGCTGACCGGCCTGTTCCTGCTGTTGCAGGTAGTGCTCCAGGGCATCCAGATCAGTAAATCCGGCCTTCTGCTGGACGGTTTCGGGCAGCAGGCTGAAGTGATCTCCGCCCTGGGCCAGAAAAGCATTAACGGTGATCCGGTAATGCTGGTCATTCAGTACAGACTGTCCGTCCAGCTGCAGGCTGCCCGGAATGACATGTGGCAGAGAGGTCTGCCACTGGTAGTTCAGGCTGGAAGACAATTGCAGGGGCGTGAATGAGCCATCCTGCTGCCATTGCTGTTCCAGCAGCTGATACAGCTGGCGGCCGCTCAGGGTGGCAATGCTTAGCGGATTGGCAAAGGGCTGGGCTGCCAGCAGCTGTCCGTAACGGATCGGCCCGGCTGGCTGGTCCGGCTGCAGGTCAGCCCGCAGGCTGCCCGGATTGACCATGGCGCCCTGGGCACCCAGTGGTCTGGTCATCTGGTACTGGGCTTCTGCAACCAGGTCACCCAGGGCACTTTCTCCAGCCCGGTTGGGTGCCCGGCTGATCCGCGCTGCACCCAGCTGGGCGATGGGGCGTGCCAGTTGTGCCTGGCTGCGTTGCCTGAGGGTATCCAGCAGGGCGCTGATTTCCGGTGTTGCCGGATACTGGTGAGGGTCAACCAGCAGGTTTTCAGCCCGGACATCCAGCAGCTGATGGTGAATACGGTCTATATGCAGGGTCAGCCAGCTCAGTAACTGGCCTGCCGAGCCGGCCTGGGTAACCAGCCGGCCGTCCAGCTGGCAGGCATAGCCCAAGTGGGTATGTCCGGTAATGACGATCCGGATCTTCCGGTCCAGCTGGCGGATGATATCCAGCAGGGGGCCTCGCAGCTGCTGGCAGTCCGGGCGCTGGTCCGGGGCAAACAGCCCGCCCTGATGGATGACCGCCACCATGGCGTCCACGCCCAGGGCCTGCAGGGCTGGAATCTGGGCATTGATGGCCGCCGCCTCATTGATGGGCTGCAAGCCGGTCAGGCTGCTGGCCCGGACATGGCTGGCAATTTCATCCAGGGTTGCCCCAATAAACGCAATTCTGGTGCCTCTGGCCTCTTCGATCTGGTAAGGCATGAATTCCGGGTGACCTGTCGACTGGTTCAGCAGGTTGGCAGACAGATAGGTAAAGCGGGTTCCGGGGTAGGGTGTTCTGAACTGGCAGGCCTGTTCCGGGCGGGGCGAATCACAGCCCCCGCCGATCTGGCGCAGCAGCTCGGTCCGGCCCTGATCCAGCTCATGGTTACCAATGGCAGACAGGCGCAGACCGATCAGGTCCATGGCTTCCAGGGCGGGCTCATCGGCCCAGAGTGCGGACAGGGGCGGGCTGGCGCCAATCAGGTCACCACTGCCAACCAGCAGCAGCTCCGGATCCATCTGGCGCAGTCTGGCCAGCAG
>DIDB01000011.1 GCA_002417905.1 Pseudomonadaceae bacterium UBA5811 | reverse complement strand
CCACCAGATAGTGCGAGCCAACCTCAAACAGCATCAGCTCCACCACGGTGCTATCAACACCCAGCCGGTCAACAGCCCGCTGCTCATTCCCTTCATCGAAACTGCCGCTGCGGTTATCCGCATCAGCAAAACGCAGATACAGCAGGTAATTGGAGCCACCGTCCGCCGCCTGCTGCCAGGCGTCCTGCAGGCCGGCTGGTCCCGGTGCCCGCCGCATCAGCGGAAAGTACTCGGCAAAGGCCTTGAAGGCTTCCTCAGCCACCACATTGGGCCTGGGCAAGGCCCGGCCCGGCGGGACAAAAAAGCCCTGGGCAATGTAGAGCGAAGAGTCCGGCTGCAAGCGCCAGTTACCGGTCCGCCGGGTTTCGCTATGGTCCAGAACCCCGGCATCTCCCAGGTGATAACGGGCCCCTTCGGCCATGTCGCTGACCTTCATGCAGCCCGTCAGGCACAGGACCAGCAGGCCCGGCACCAGGCGTTGCCTTTTCATGGTGTTTTCCCGAATGACAGTAAACCGGCACCCGCCAGCCGCAGCAAGATTCGCGCCCGGCCGGCCATTCAGTCCATGACAACCCTGGCCCGCGGAAACAGGCGACAGAAATTTGCCGTGGTCTGCTCCGCCAGCTGCTCCAGACTGACCCCGCGCAGCCCGGCCAGAAAGGCTGCCACCTCATGCACATACTGCGGCAGATTGGCTTTGCCCCGGTAGGGTACGGGAGCCAGATAGGGCGAGTCGGTTTCTACCAGCAGCCGGTCGGCCGGAATCTGCCGGGCCACCTCGCGCAGGGCATCCGCATTGCGGAAGGTGACAATGCCTGAAATCGAGATATAAAACCCCATGTCCAGAGCCGCCCGGGCCATCGCCCAGTCCTCGGTAAAGCAGTGCAGCACGCCGGCCTGGGGCAGGTCCGCTTCCTTCAGCAGCGCCAGGGTATCGCGCCTGGCCTCCCGGGTATGCACAATCACCGGCCGGCCACTGATCCTGGCGGCCTCCAGATGGATCCGGAAGGCGGCCTGCTGGCGGGGTGCGGCTGCCGGCTCATAGTGGTAGTCCAGTCCGGTTTCACCAATGGCCACCACCCCGGGATCATCCACAGCCTGCAGCAGCCAGTCCAGCGCAGGCAGCGGCCCTTCCTCCAGATCCAGCGGGTGAATCCCCACCGAACAGTCCACATCCACATACTGCCCGGCCAGCGCCTTGACGGCAGCCACATTGGCTGCACTGATACCCACACAGAGAAAGTGCCGGACCCCTCTGGCCCGCGCTGCTGCCAGGGCCACCTCCAGCGAGCCCGCGCAGGCCGACAGGTCCAGCCGGTCGAGGTGACAGTGAGAATCTACCAGCATCCGTAACTCCACTTGACTGCAATAAACCGCCTACAGGGTGTAGGTGGGCCGCTCCGAAGCCAGCAGACCTGCCAGCCGTTTCTCGATGTGATCCTGCAGAGCACTGCTCCCTTCGGCAAACTGTACGCCGATACCGGCCTGGCGACTGCCGGATGCTCCGGGCGGCGTCATCCAGACCACCCGGCCACTGACCGGAATCTGCTCCGGCTCATCCAGCAGCGACAGCAGCAGGAACACTTCTTCGCCCATCGGGTACTTTTTCTGGGTGGGCACAAACAGCCCGCCCCGCTTGATAAAAAGCATATAGGATGCCTGCAGGGTTGCCAGATCTCTGATCTGCAGGGACAGGATGCCCCCCTGTCTGCTTAATGGATTCATCAGTTACTCCCGGGCCAAAACATCAGGAAAGCAGGCCCAGCCAGCGGATCAGCAGAGCCTCCAGCAGCAGTTCACGGTTAAAACTGGCTTTCAGCTGCACGGCCCGGCGCTGGACCAGCAGCCAGTCCTGCAACGCCAGCACCTGGCTGCGGGCAGCGCGCCCGGCCAGCCAGACCAGTACCGGTTCCATATCCCGGTCGGCACTGCGCCGGGCCTGGAGCTGGCAGGCCAGCAGCTGCAGGGTCCAGCTGAAAAACCAGTCAAACAGCTGCAGCAGGGGCAACGCCTTCCAGCCTTCCACCAGCTGACTGGGCGAGCGCTGCTGCTTGAGCAGCTGCTTGATATCCTCCACTACCTGATGACGCTGGGCCAGCACCTCCTGGCCGTACAAACGGATCGCCTCCAGGGGTGAGCCGGCCGCCAGCTGCAGCAGGCTGTCACGCTCATCGGCCGGACAGTCCGGCAGTTGTCCGGCCAGCCAGGCCTGACTGGCCGGCCAGGCCGGAACCGGGCAGGGCACCGGCACACAGCGGCTCCGGACCGTTGGCAGCAGCAGGCCAGGCTGATGACTGACCAGCAGGAAACAGCTGCTGGCCGCCGGCTCTTCCAGCGTTTTCAGCAGGGCATTGGCCGCCGCCGGATTCATGGCCTCTGCCGGCTCCAGCAGGATGACCTTGCGGGCCCCCAGCTGGGGAGTCTGCCCGGCAAAGCTCACCAGCTCCCGGACCTGGTCGATCAGGATATTTTTGCCCGGTTCGGCAGGCTCCAGCACAAACTGGTCCGGGTGGGTACCGGCAGCCAGCAGCAGGCAGGACTTGCAGCGGCCACAGGCCTCGTGATGTTCCGGCTGCTGGCAGAGCAGCAGGGCCATCAGCCGGAGGGCCAGCGCCCGCTTGCCAATGCCCCGGGGCCCCTGCAGCAGCCAGGCCTGGGGCGAATGGCTCTGGCCGGCCAGCTGCAGCCACAGGCTCTCCTGCCACGGGTAGCGCTCAGTCATGCGCAGCGGGCTCCAGCAGCTGTGGCAGCAGGGCATCCAGTGCAGCCTGGACCTCTGGCAGCGGCCGGGCTGCATCCAGAATCCGGTAACGCTCCGGTGCCCGGGCAGCCCGCTGCAGGTAGGTCTGGCGCACGGCCTCGAAAAAGGCCAGCCCTTCCTGCTCGAAACGGTCCAGCCGGCCCCGGGCAGCAGCCCGGGCCAGACCAGTGTCCACCGGCAGGTCAAACAGCAGGACCCAGTCCGGCCGCAAGCTGCCCTGGACAAAGTGCTCCAGGCAGGCAATCCGCTCTTCCGGCAGGCCGCGCCCCCCCCCCTGATAGGCATAGGTCGCATCGGTAAAACGGTCACAGAGCACAATGGCCCCCCGGGCCAGGGCCGGCCGGATTACCTGCGCCAGATGCTGGGCCCGGGCGGCAAACATCAGCAGCAGCTCGGTATCGCTGGCCATCGGCTCCGCTGCCGGAGCCAGCAGCAGATGACGGATCTGCTCGGCCAGCGGTGTCCCCCCGGGCCCACGGGTCAGTACCACGTCCCGGCCGGCGGCTCGCAGGGACCGGGCCAGATACTCGCGGTTGGTGCTTTTTCCGGCCCCCTCAGGTCCTTCCAGGGTAACCAACAGGCCCTTATTCATTTTTTACAGCCTCCTGTCCCGCCGGAGACGGACTGGAGCGGTAATCCGGTCGCCGGTTCAGCTGGTACTGCCGTACGGCCTGGTTATGGGCCTCCAGGCTGGCGCTGAACGCATGGGTTCCGTCACCACGGGCCACAAAATACAGGGCATCTCCCGGCGCCGGATGCAGGGCCGCATGGATGGCCTGGCGGCCGGCCATGGCAATCGGGGTCGGTGGCAGGCCGGTATTCAGATAAGTGTTATAAGGCCCGGCCTGCTGCAGGTAGGCCCGGGTAATCCGGCCGTTATAGGCTTCGCCAACGCCATAGATTACCGTGGGATCCGTCTGCAGGCGCATGCCTGCCTCCAGCCGCCGGACAAACACCCCGGCAATTTCACTGCGCTCATCAGGTACTCCGGTTTCCTTCTCGATAATGGACGCCATGGTCAGAGCCTCATCAGCACTGCCATAGGGCC
>DIDB01000148.1 GCA_002417905.1 Pseudomonadaceae bacterium UBA5811 | reverse complement strand
CACCGGGATGAATACCATGAGCCCACACCGGCGGCGAGCGAGCGGAGAATACGTCACGCTCGGCGGACGCGCCACACATGCCGGCCGCGGGATTTGGCCGAAAGCAGCGTCCCGGAAGTCACTGACGACCGGCGGAAAGCCGGCGGGCTGCTGGCCCTGCTGCAAGGCCTGCAGCCGGACTGGGCCTACAGCCTGCGGCGCCGGCTCGGTCCGCTGGCCAGCGGCCTGCTGAACAGACAGCTGAGCCAGGGCCTGCAATGGAGCTCGGCCAGCTTCGCCCACCTGCAGCGGATGCTGGCCGATTACCTGAACGAGGAAACCCGCAGCCTGGTCAGCCAGAACGAGGCCCGGGCCCGCTTCCGGCCACTGGGCGACCTGCAGGCACGCCTCGACCAGCTGGAAGCGCGCCTTGACCGCCTTGCACCACCCCCGACACCCACCCTGCCGGACTCCGAATGAAGCTGCTTGCTGCTACCCGTCGCCTGCTGTGCATCCTGCTGGTCATAATCCGCTACCGGCTGGATGACATCATCTTTGCCCTACCCCTGCCCTGGTGGCTGGATATCACCCGCTACCTGCTGCCCTGGCGCTGGCTGCCCCGGCCCCGCAGCAGCCTGTCCCGCGGCGCCCGCCTGCGCCTGACCCTGGAAGGCCTCGGCCCGATTTTCGTCAAGTTCGGCCAGCTGCTGTCCACCCGCCGTGACCTGCTGCCGGCCGATATCGCTGATGAGCTGACCCTGCTGCAGGATCAGGTGCCTCCCTTCGACTCGGTGCGCGCCAAGGCCCTGATCGAGCGCCAGCTGAATGCCCGGATAGTGGAGGTCTTTGCCTCATTCGAGGACCGGCCGCTGGCCTCGGCTTCGGTGGCCCAGGTACATGCGGCCCGCCTGCACGGCGGCGAGGATGTGGTGGTCAAGGTGGTGCGGCCCGGCCTGCAGCAGATCATCGACCAGGACCTGGCCTGGCTGTACCTGCTGGCCCGCATGGCGGAAAAGGCTTTCCGCGAAGCACGGCGCCTGCATCTGGTCGAAGTGGTGGACGACTATGCCAAAACCATCCACGACGAGCTGGACCTGCTGCGGGAGGCTGCCAACGCCAGCCAGCTGCGGCGCAACTTCGAAAACTCGCCGATGCTCTATGTGCCCCAGATCTACTGGGACTACTGCCGGCCCCAGGTGCTGGTCATGGAGCGGATCTATGGCATTCCGGTCACCGACCTGGCGGCGCTGGGCAAACAGCATATCGACATGAAGCTGCTGGCCGAACGCGGGGTGGAAATCTTTTTCACCCAGGTCTTCCGCGACAGCTTCTTCCACGCCGACATGCACCCGGGCAATATCTTTGTCAGTCCGGAACAGCCCTGGAACCCCCGGTATATTGCCATCGACTGTGGCATTGTCGGCAGCCTGACCCCGGAAGACCAGGACTATCTGGCCCGCAACCTGATGGCCTTTTTCAAGCGTGACTACCGCAAGGTGGCCCAGCTGCATATCGACTCGGGCTGGGTACCGGCCGAAACCCGGGTCAATGAGTTTGAGGCCGCCATCCGTACGGTCTGCGAGCCGATCTTTGAAAAACCGCTCAAGGACATCTCCTTCGGCCAGCTGCTGGTCCGCCTGTTCCAGGTGGCCCGGCGCTTCAATATGGAAGTGCAGCCCCAGCTGGTACTGCTGCAGAAAACCCTGCTGAATATCGAAGGACTGGGCCGCCAGCTTTATCCCGAGCTGGACCTGTGGAATACCGGAAAACCCTATCTGGAGCGCTGGATGCGCGAGCGGCTCAGCCCGCGCCGGCTGCTGCAGAGCGTACAGTCCCAGGCCGAGCAGATCCCGCATCTGGCCAGCATGACCCGCGACCTGCTGGAGCAGATGTCCGGCAAAAGCCAGACCAGTGCCCGGCCCGGCAGTCGCAGTGAGCGCCTGCTGACCCTGCTGGGCACCCTGCTGGTTTCCGCCGGGGCCATCTGGGCCAGCCAGGCAGCCGCCAGCCCGCTTCACAGTGTCTGGCCGGCCGGGCTGCTGCTGGCCAGTGGCCTCTATATTGTTCTGCGCCGTTAGGGAGCACGCCATGAGCTGGCTGGAGGAAATCTGCTGGAATGCCGAAGGGCTGGTCCCGGCCATTGCCCAGGACTACCGCACGGGAACCATCCTGATGATGGCCTGGATGAACCGGGAATCCCTGGAGCTGACCGTCCGGGAACAGCGTGCCATTTACTGGTCACGCTCCCGGGGCAGACTGTGGCGCAAGGGCGAGGAGTCCGGGCATGTCCAGAAGCTGCATGAGCTCCGGCTGGATTGCGATGCCGATGTTATCCTGCTCCGGGTAGAGCAGATCGGTGGCATCGCCTGCCATACCGGCCGGGAAAGCTGTTTTTACCGGATACTGGAAAACGGCACCTGGAAAACCACCGGGCCTGTACTGAAAGACCCCGGGCAGATCTATGCAGGAGCCCCCCATGAGTGACACCCTGAACCAGCTGGCCGCCGTACTGGAGGCCCGCAAAACCGCCACCCCGGAAAGCTCCTATGTGGCCAGCCTGTACCACAAGGGCCTGAACAAGATTCTGGAAAAGGTTGGCGAGGAAGCGGTAGAAACCATCCTGGCAGCCAAGGATGCGGCCAGCACCGGCCAGCATAAAGACCTGATCGGCGAAACGGCGGACCTGTGGTTTCACAGCCTGGTCATGCTGGCTGCCCTGGACCTGCATCCCCAGGCCGTACTGGACGAACTGGAACGCCGTTTTGGCCTCTCCGGGCATGCCGAAAAGGCAGCCCGCCCCACTTCCCGCTGATCTCTGGAGACCTGACATGCTGAGCGGCGTAAGTATCTGGCAACTGCTGATTATCCTGCTGATAGTGGTCATGCTGTTTGGCACCCGGCGCCTGAAAAACCTGG
>DIDB01000053.1:3653-3925 GCA_002417905.1 Pseudomonadaceae bacterium UBA5811 | reverse complement strand
AAACGCGCAATTCAGGCTGAGAAGCGTCGCAGCCACAATGCAAGCTTGCGCTCCATGGTCCGTACCTATATCAAAAATGTGGTCAAGGCAATCAACGCCAAAGATCTGGAAAAAGCCAAAACCGCCTACGTGGCTGCTGTTCCGGTGATTGACCGCATGGCCGACAAAGGCATCATCCACAAGAACAAGGCAGCCCGTCACAAGAGCCGCCTGAATGCTCACATCAAGGCGCTGGGTGAAGCAGCCACTGCCTGAGCGGGATGAGCCATAAA
>DIDB01000053.1:0-3628 GCA_002417905.1 Pseudomonadaceae bacterium UBA5811 | reverse complement strand
TGATGCCGGTTTTTTTATGGCTGCCGGTCCGGCTATTTGCCGGCTGCCGTCCAGGGCATGATCGGTACTGCAGTGACCGAGTTCTGTGGACTGCCATCCACAACCTTGTCGCTGTACACCAGATACACCAGCGCATTGCGCTCCTTGTCCAGAAAACGCACGACCTGCATGCTCTTGAAGACCAGCGAAGTGCGCTCCTTGAATACCACGTCCCCCTGGTCAAACTTCTCCCTGAACTGGATCGGCCCAACCTGGCGGCAGGCAATCGATGCCTCGGCCCGGTCCTCGGCCAGCCCGAGTCCACCCTTGATGCCGCCCGTCTTGGCCCGGGACAGATAACAGGTCACACCATCCACCGCCGGGTCATCAAAAGCCTCCACCACAATCTTGTGATTGGGGCCCAGCAGCTTGAATACCGTACTCACCTCGCCAATTTCCCGGGCCGCTGCCGACAGTGACAGGGCCCACAGGGACGTTACCAGCAGAAAAGCAATGCGCATGTTCACCTCATAGCACGATCATGTTGTCCCGATGGATCAGTTCCGGCTCATCGACATAGCCCAGAATGCCCTCAATATCATCACTCGGGAAGCCCAGGATGCGCTGGGCCTCCAGTGCAGTGTAATTCACCAGGCCACGGGCCACCTCCAGACCATTGGGGCCCACACAAACCACCATTTCACCGCGCCGGAAACTGCCCTCCACCGATTTCACCCCCACCGGCAGCAGGCTGCTGCCCTGACGCAGGGCCAGCACTGCACCGGCGTCCAAGGTCAGCCGGCCGCGCATCTGCAGGTGACCGGCCAGCCACTGCTTGCGGGAAGCATGCCGGGTCCGCTCCGGAGACAGCAGGGTGCCCAGCGGCTCACCAGCCCGCAGCCGGACCAGCACCTGCTCTAGCCGGCCTCCGGCAATCACCGTATGGGCACCCGAACGGGCAGCCAGCCGGGCCGCCCGCAGCTTGGTCTGCATGCCTCCCCGGCCCAGAGCCCCTCCGGAACCGCCCGCCACGGCATCCAGCTGGGGATCATCCGCACGGGCCTGATGGATCAGCACGGCCTGCGGATTCGTCCGCGGATCGGCATCAAACATCCCGTCCCGGTCGGTCAGGATCACCAGCAGGTCGGCCTCCACCAGATTGGCCACCAGTGCCGCCAGGGTATCGTTGTCACCAAAACGGATCTCGTCGGTCACCACGGTATCGTTTTCATTGATAACCGGAATGACCCCCAGATCCAGCAGGGTCCGCAAAGTACTGCGGGCATTCAGATAACGCTTGCGGTCGGAAAGGTCATCATGGGTCAGCAGGATCTGGGCCGCATGCCGGTCATGCCGGGCAAAGCTGGACTCCCAGGCCTGAACCAGCCCCATCTGCCCGACCGCCGCTGCCGCCTGCAGCTCGTGCACGGCCCGGGGCCGGGCGGACCAGCCCAGCTGCCCCATGCCAGCCGCCACTGCCCCGGAGGAAACCAGTACCAGCTCCACGCCCGCCGCACCCAGGGCAATCATCTGTGCAACCCAGCCGGCCATGCTGGCCTGGTCCAGCCCACGGCCATCGGCCGTCAGCAGGGCACTCCCGATCTTTACCACCCAGCGCCGAGCACCGGTTACCTTGTCCCGCATCATCCCCACTCCCCGATCAATGATCCCCCGGTCCATGCCGCCAGTCCGGTGCTGGCCGGCCATCAGCTAGCGCACATAAAAAATCTCGGCGCCGCCCTCATCGTCCCCGTCATCATCATCAAAATCATCATCGGCAGCTGCCCGGACACCCGCCCGGCGCAGGGCCCGCTGGTCGTCCAGGGACTGCAGCCGGGAGCGGGCCTCGGTTTCGATCCGCTGATCCAGTTCCGCCAGGGCCTCAGCATATTCAGGATCATCCTCCAGCCGCTGATTGCGCTCATCCAGGTAGCGCATGATGGCCTGGCAGAGCGCCTCGGTGCCCTCCTGCTCCAGTGCTGAAATCACAAAGACCGGACCCTGCCAGTCCAGCCGCTCCACCACAGCCTGCATCCGCTCTTCACGTTCATCCTCCAGCAGCTGGTCGGCCTTGTTCAGGACCAGCCAGCGCTCCCGCTCCACCAGCGCCGGACTGAAGCGCTCCAGCTCGTTCAGGATGATTTCTGCCGCATCAGCCGGGTCCGAGTTATCCAGCGGGGCCAGATCCACCAGATGCAGCAGCAGGCGGGTCCGGGTCAGGTGCTTGAGAAAGCGGATACCCAGCCCGGCACCCTCTGCCGCGCCTTCAATCAGCCCGGGAATATCCGCAACGACAAAGCTTTTGTAACGGCCCACACTGACCACCCCCAGATTGGGCACCAGCGTGGTAAAGGGATAGTCAGCCACTTTGGGCCTTGCGGCCGAAACAGCCCGGATAAAGGTACTTTTCCCGGCATTGGGCAACCCCAGCAGGCCCACATCAGCCAGCACCTTCAGCTCCAGCTTGAGGTCACGGCTCTCGCCCGGTTTGCCAGGCGTCGTCTGGCGGGGAGCCCGGTTGGTACTGGACTTGAAACGGGTATTGCCCAGCCCGTGCCAGCCCCCCTGGGCAACCCGGAGCCGCTGGCCGGGCCGGGTCAGATCGCCAATGATATCCTGGCTGGCCGCATCAATAATGGTGGTCCCCACCGGGACGGGCAGGATCAGGTCATCCCCCTTGGCTCCGGTACAGTCACAGCTGCCACCATTCTGGCCCCGTCTGGCCTCAAAACGCCGGGTATAACGGTAATCCACCAGGGTATTCAGGTTTTCGTCCGCTTCAAGAAAGACCGAGCCGCCATCCCCGCCGTCACCGCCGTTTGGCCCGCCCTTTTCGATGAACTTTTCCCGGCGGAAGCTCATACAGCCATTACCGCCGTCGCCAGCCTTTACAAAAATTGATACTTCATCGACAAATTTCATGGGTATGCCTCCCGCTGTGACAGCGGGTAAAAATCCTGTCCGGTGGCGGATGATCCGCAACCAGTCCGTTTGTGGAGCAGCAGGGCAAAGGATACAGAAACAAAAAAGCCCCGTCGTGCGGACGGGGCTTTTCGGGCAGAACAGCCGTCAGGCAGTGGCAACGCTTACATATTTGCGGCCAAACTCGCCCTTGGTCTCGAACTTGACCACGCCATCTACTTTGGCAAACAGCGTATGGTCCTTGCCCAGGCCCACGCCGTACCCCGGATAGAAACGGGTGCCACGCTGGCGCACGATAATGCTGCCCGCCTTGACCGCCTGGCCGCCAAACAGCTTCACGCCCAGACGTTTACTTTCGGAATCGCGGCCGTTACGGGTAGAACCGCCTGCTTTCTTGTGTGCCATGAGTCAATGCTCCTGCAAGGATGTCCGGACTGATCAGCCCTGGATACCGGTGATTTTGACTTCAGTAAACCACTGGCGGTGGCCCTGACGCTTCATGTGATGCTTGCGGCGACGGAACTTGATGATACGCACCTTGTCGTGGCGGCCCTGGCTGATGACCTCGGCAGTCACTCTGGCACCCTCGACCACGGGCGCACCGATCCGGACTTCATCATCCTTGCCCACCAGCAGGACGCGGTCAAAAACCACGGTTTCACCAGCACCCACTTCAAGTTTCTCGATTTTCAGAAACTCGCCTTCGGCAACCTTGTACTGCTTGCCG
>DIDB01000038.1 GCA_002417905.1 Pseudomonadaceae bacterium UBA5811 | reverse complement strand
GATCGACCATGTGTTCCTCTCGCGTTTCGGCGTATTCGTGCTGGAAACCAAGAACATGGGCGGCTGGATCTTCGGCGGCGAGCACCAGGCGCAGTGGACGCAGAAGTTCTACAAGAAGAGCTTCACGTTCCAGACTGCGCTGCGGCAGAACTACAAGCACCTCAAGGCGCTGGAGGCCACGCTCGGCATTGCGCCGGAGCATCTGCACTCGGTCATCGCCTTCGTCGGCGGCAGTACCTTCAAAACGGAGATGCCGGCCAACGTGACCGAGGGTGCCGGGTTCGTCCGTTACATCAAGTCGTTCCGCCAGCCGGTATTCAGCGAGGCCGAGGTGGACGCGCTGCTGCGCGCCCTGCAGGAAGGCCGCCGCGCGCCGACGCTGGCCACCCACCGCGAGCACGTGCAAAACCTCAAACGCCGCCACGACCCCACCGCCGAACGCCAATGCCCCAAATGCGGCAGCCCGCTAGTGCTGCGCACGGTGAAGTCCGGCGCCAAGGCCGGGCAGCAGTTCTGGGGCTGCTCCACCTTTCCCAGGTGCCGGATGGTGCAAAGCCTCTGATGGCCTCGGGCAAGCATTCCCCCAGCCTAGACACGCTGCGCAAGTACGCGGCGGCCCTGGGCAAGCGGGTGGAAGTGCGTCTGGTGTAGAGCATCCGCATCAACATCACTCCGCGCCGGGCTCGCCCGCCGGGTCGCTGGCCGGTTGCGGGGTGGTGCTGGCCGGGGGGCTGTCCTGCAGGCCGGCAGCCCGGCGCTGTTCGATTTCCCGGCACCGCTGGCGGAATACCAGTTGCCAGGGTTCGCCGGTCATGGCGGCAGTTTCGAGGGTTTCGTTGCTGACGCCGATTTCGATGCGTTTGCCGGCGGCATTGGCTTCCTTGAGTTCGTCGATGGCGCCCCGGGCCGGGCCGATCCACAGGGCACGGGTGTAGGCGCGGCGCTTTTGCGGGTCGCTGTAGCCGGGCAGATCAATCAGGCCCCGGGCCACCGCTTCGTCGATAATCAGTTCCCGTGAGGGCTGGCAGAAGTCGCAGGTCAGCCACCAGCGGCGCAGGCTGTAGAAGCGCCAGGCCTGGAGCATGGCGGCCCGGGCGGCGCTGTAGCTGGATTCGTAGTAGAGCAGGATTTCTTCGGCGGGCAGTTCCAGGGCGGCGCCGATTTGCTTGATCACGGCCATGAAGAAGGGGTCGAACTGGGCGTTGGGCCGGGCCGGGTTGACCAGCACCGGTTCTTCGCCGGTGGCCAGGTCAACAATGGCGCCCTCTCCCAGCCGGATATCGGCGCCCGGTCCGTCGCCGCCCGGTCCTTCGCTGCCGAGGGCGGCCAGTGCCAGATTCTGGGCGTCAAAGTTGTCGTTCTTTTTGATAAATACGGTAAGCATGGCGCTGATTACCGCGGCCATCAGTTCGGCGCTGCTGTAGCGTTCCAGCTTTTGCAGGGGTTCCAGCACCGGGGCCAGCCAGGGGGCGCCGCGTTTCTGGCCGGGGCGCTCCTTGTCGGCCAGTACCTGCATGACCCGCCGCCGGCCGGTCTGTTCGCCAAATACCGGCACCCGCTGCCAGGTGTTCATCGGGGCGCCCGGTACGGTTTCCTGCGGGTAGCCCGTGCAGATGTGGTAGGCCACCGGGGCCCCCAGGGCATCAAACTCAACGCCGTCGATCAGCCGGGCGGTATCCAGGGTACAGCCCGGGTTGCTGACCCGCTCGGCTTCGATCAGTTGCAGCCGGGTGCTGAACAGGCAGCCGGGCCGCTCCGCATCCGGGGTGGTGATAAACACGTCGCCGCTGACCAGGGCCGAGGTGAGCACCAGGGCCTGCAGCTGGTAGTGGTTGAGGCTGGCTTCGGCGTCGCACTCCCTCGGGTCTTCGGCATACAGTTCCCAGATCCGGTCCAGTTCGCTGTTGAGCTGTTCGCCCTGTTCTTCGGTGAGGCCGAGCACGTCGTAATCTACCTGGGCGCGGCAGACCAGCCCGGTGCCGACCACGCAGGTACGCATCCGCATGACTGCCGCCCGGGCAATCAGGTGGTTGCGCAGGGCGTCGCGGGAGCGGCTGATCAGCAGGGTGCGCTCATGGCGCGGCAGGTCGCGCCGGGGGCTGCCGAGGCCGGGCAGCCAGCTGACCATGCTGCGCAGCATGCGGGAGGCCCCATGCCAGCGGGTTTCGGACGGCAGGCCGCCCTGGGCCTGGGGCGGGGCCACGGACCTGGCCAGGCGCAGGGCTTCGTCGAGCAGCTGCTGCTGGGGGGATTTGCGGAACAGGTTCATGCTCAGATCCGGCTCATGATCAGGCGGCTGCGGTAGCCGCGCTGGTTCAGGGTGTCGCTGCCAGCCTCCCGGACGTACTGGCTTTCCAGCTGACGCAGGGCATTGAGGTCGGCGCGTTCCAGCTTGCGGCCGTCTTTCTGGATGGTCTGGCCTTTTTCGAGGATGTCGCGGATGGCGGCACGCACATCGGCCAGCCGTTGTTGGGCGTCGGTCATGGGATGGTTCTCAGTAGTGGCCCCGGCTGCGGATGCGCCGGCCGGTGTGCTGGGTAGGCCGGGCCGGAGCGGCCGGGGTCTGCGGTGTTTCGGGTGTCCCGGGTGCGTCTGGCGTTGCGGCGGCCGGGGTGTCCCGGGCCGGTTCGGTAAACAGGCTGCCTTGCAGCAGGCTCTGTTTGAGGGTGGCCCAGTGGCTGTCGTGGTAGCGGTCGATGCCGAGGTAGTGGGCGGCAGCCAGGTTGTAGACCAGCAGGTCGAGGGCTTCGTTGCGATCGGCTTTGCCCTTGACCCATTCAAGCCGGCGGTGGCCGCGCAGGTAGCGGGCCAGGCGCCGTTCGGATACGGCCTGGGCGTAGAAGTCGCCGGGCAGGTCGCTGGAAAAATGGATGGCGCCGGGGCCGCTGGCCAGCGGGTAGCGGCCGTAAATCCAGTCTTTGGCGGTGTCGGTGCCGATGATCCAGAGTTCGGCGCCGTGCCGGTCCAGTTTGCCGCGCCAGGTGACATCGACTTTTGAGGGCCGCTGGGCAATGACCGGCTTTCCGGGCCGGCTGGCTCCCTTGACGGCGAGGATGCGCCGCTGGCGGCGCAGGCGGCAGAACTGGTAGACCTCGTTGGTGTTGTGGCCGCCGGAGTCGATGGCGGTGGCGCAGAGGCTGAGCCGGATGCCGCTGGCATGGCGGTACTGGGCGCCCAGCAGCCGGTCCAGCTGTTCCCAGGTGCCGGGCTGGTTGGGGTCGCCCATGATGATCTGGTAGTCAACTACCCAGCGTTCGAGGCCTTCGCCCCAGCCGATCACCAGCAGTTCAAGGCGGTTGTGCTGGACATCGACGGCGGCAGTGAGGATCAGGGCGCCGGCCGGGACGTGGCCGAGGCGGTAGTCTTCGGCGCGGGCTTCCAGTTCGGCGGCCTGGGTGGCTTCCTGGGCGCTGTCCCAGACCCGGGCCAGCCGGGTGTTGTAGAACACCTGCATGGGTTCGCTGTCGCCCTTGTCGAGGGCAGCTTTGGCCTTGTCGTACTGTTTGGCCAGGGATGTCCAGCTGATCCAGCCCGGCGGGGCGTACAGGGCATTGAGGGTGAAGCCGGCGGTTTCGCCATCGCCGCTGCTGTGGTAATGCCCCCTAAAAACCCG
>DIDB01000138.1 GCA_002417905.1 Pseudomonadaceae bacterium UBA5811 | reverse complement strand
AGCGGCAAGGCCAGCCGGTGGCGGTGCGGTGGGAACGTGCAGAGCGGCGGCGAGGTCCGCGCGGTGCAGGGCGGGTGCGGGTGCGTCCGGCCGGGCGGCGAAGGCGTCGAGGGCCGGCGGCAGGCCACAGGGGCGGGCAAAAGCCATTGCCGGAGGCGTTACCAGCAGACCACCATCGGGGCGGTCATGGTAAGCGAGCAGCTGGCCCCCGGCATTCAGGGACTGGACCGTGGCAAAGAAGGCCCGGAGGTCTTCCGGCTGCTCCAGATCCGGTACCGCCCGGCCCATGCAGGAAAACACCTGGGCCAGGATCGAACCTCCCAGCCGGTTGCGGCCCCGGCCCAGATCCACCAGCAGCAGCCGGGTATCACCGCAATCCAGCCGCAGTTGCGGGGTCAGGGTCTGGCGTACGTCCTGGACCGGCGCAAAGCCGGAAACCACCAGCGACAGGGGTGAGGTCACGCTCTTTTCAGCGCCCCCGTCCTGCCAACGGGTTTTCATCGACATGGAATCCTTGCCCACCGGAATGGTGATGCCCAGCGCCGGACAGAGCTCCATGCCCACGGCCTGTACGGTCTCATACAGCCGGGCATCTTCGCCGGGATGGCCTGCGGCGGCCATCCAGTTGGCTGACAGGCGGATATCGGACAGCTGGCCAATCCGGGCCGCTGCCAGGTTGGTGACCGCCTCGCCAACCGCCATCCGCCCGGAAGCCGGGGCATCCAGCAGGGCCAGCGGCGTGCGCTCTCCCATGGCCATGGCTTCACCGGTATACCCATCAAAGCTGGTTGCTGTCACCGCGCAGTCGGCCACCGGCACCTGCCAGGGCCCCACCATCTGGTCCCGGGCCACCAGGCCGGTAATGCTGCGGTCGCCGATGGTGATCAGAAAGCTCTTGCTGGCCACCGCCGGATGGGCCAGCACCCGGTTGATGGCCTCCGGCAGGGCCACGGTGCCGGCAGCAAAGTCATCCCCCCGGGCCGGCTCGCTGCTGGCCGAGCGGTGCATTTTCGGCGGCTTGCCCAGCAGCACCTCCAGCGGCAGGTCCACCGGCACATTGGCAAAATGCCGGTCAGTTACCGTCAGCCGCGGTTCAGCTGTCGCCTCGCCCACCACGGCAAACGGGCAGCGCTCGCGCTGGCAGATTGCCTCAAAACGGGCAAAGTCGGCAGCATCTACCGCCAGCACATAGCGCTCCTGGGATTCATTGCACCAGATTTCCAGCGGGCTCATGCCCGGCTCGTCACTGGGCACCTGGCGCAGCTCGAAACGCCCGCCCCGGCCACCATCATTGACCAGCTCCGGGAAAGCATTGGACAGGCCACCGGCCCCGACATCATGAATAAAGCGGATCGGGTTGGCTTCGCCCAGCTGCCAGCAACGGTCAATCACCTCCTGACAGCGCCGCTCCATTTCCGGGTTGTCCCGCTGTACCGAGGCAAAATCCAGGTCCGCCGAGCTGCTGCCCGTCGCCATCGACGAGGCCGCACCACCACCCAGGCCAATCAGCATCGCCGGACCACCGAGGACAATCAGTTTGGCACCGGGCGGAATTTCCCCCTTCTGCACATGCTCTGCCCGGATATTGCCCAGCCCGCCTGCCAGCATGATCGGCTTGTGATAACCCCGCACCTCATCGCCCCGGGGCGTGCTGATGACCTGCTCGAAGGTCCGGAAATAACCGTTCAGGGCCGGCCGGCCAAATTCGTTGTTAAACGCCGCACCGCCCAGCGGGGCCTCCAGCATGATCTCCAGTGCGCTGACAATCCGCTCTGGTTTGCCATAGGGCACCTCCCAGGGCTGTTCAAAACCGGGAATCCGCAGGTTGGATACGCTGAAGCCGGCCAGGCCCGCCTTGGGCCTGGCCCCCCGGCCAGTGGCACCCTCATCGCGGATCTCCCCGCCCGAACCGGTGGAGGCACCGGGGAACGGTGCAATGGCCGTCGGGTGATTATGGGTTTCCACTTTCATCAGGATATGCACGGGCTCCTGAACGGCCGCATATTCGCCGCTGCCAGGCTGCGGAAAGAACCGGCCGGCGCCAAATCCCTCAATGACGGCGGCATTGTCCTTGTAGGCGGACAGCACCCCTTCCCGGTTCATCTCATAGGTATTACGGATCTTGGCAAACAGTGACTTGCTGCGGGCCTCACCATCAATATCCCAACTGGCATTGAAAATCTTGTGCCGGCAATGCTCCGAGTTGGCCTGGGCAAACATCATCAGCTCAATGTCATGGGGATTGCGGCCCAGCCGGACAAAAGCCTGCAGCAGGTAATCCATTTCATCCCCGGCCAGTGCCAGTCCCAGCCGGGCATTGGCCGCCTCCAGAGCCTCCCGGCCACCGGCCAGTACATCAATGGCCTCCAGCGGCCGGGGTGCCTCGTGACGGAACAGCCCTTCAGCGGCCTCCAGACAGTCCAGTACCTGCTGGGTCATCCGATCATGCTGGCAGGCGGGCTGGGCAATATCCGGGCAGAGCATGTGCAGAAGGGGGAAATTCCGCCCGGTGCCAAACTGATTGTCCCCGGTGGTCCGGCGATGCTGATTGGCCTGGGTGGTGGTGCGGCCTCGTCGATGGCGACGCGCAGCAGCGCGGCGGACCTGGATTTTGCCTCGGTCCAGCCGGACAACCCGGAAATGGAGCGGCGCTCGCAGGCGGGGATTGACCGTTTCCGGCCGCCTGGCGAAGACAGCCCGGTACACGC
>DIDB01000198.1 GCA_002417905.1 Pseudomonadaceae bacterium UBA5811 | reverse complement strand
TCGCTCCCCCCTCAGCCAGCCAGAGACGCCACAGGGCCACTGATGCGCTCAGGATGGCCGGCTGGGTCTTGTCTGTCTGGTTAAGGCGGGCCTCCGGACCCTGCTGGACCAGAGCCCAGAGGTCATACCCCAGGGTATCCGAAGCCTCACCAAAGGTATCCAGAACAGCCGGAAACTGTGCTGCAAGCTCCGCCAGCATACCCATGGACTGGGAACCCTGACCCGGAAAAACGAACGCAAGGGATGCGGTCATCAAACAACTCTCTTGTTGGACTGAATCATCAACCAGACTGGTCGCCGGCCCTGTCAGGGCCGCCCCGTCAGAGCAGAGGGGCCAGCCTGGCTCCCAGCCGCTCCGGCAACCGCTGCTCGACATCGGCAATGGCCCGCCGGATGGCGGCTGCAAAGGCTTCCGGTCCGGCACTGCCGTGACTTTTGATCACCACGCCCTGCAGACCCAGAAAACTGGCGCCATTATACTGGTCCGGCATCAGTTCATGGCGCAGCTGGCGCAATACCGGGTAGGCAAACAGCCCGGCCAGCCGTGACCACCAGTGGCGCCGGAACAGCCCGTCGATCCGGCGGGCTACCGTACGGCCCAGCTCCTCACTGGATTTGAGCAGCATATTGCCGACAAAGCCAGCACAGGCCACCACATCGGCCTCACCCCGGAACAGCCCGTCACCTTCGATAAAACCCTGATAATTCAGGTCTCCGGCCTGCTGCAAAAGGTCTGCGGCCAGCCGCACCTGCTGGCAGCCCTTGATATCCTCGGTCCCCACATTCAGCAGGGCCACACTGGGCCGGGCTACGCCCTGCAGCTGGGCAGCCACAAACCCCATGACCGCAAACTGGTAAAGCTGCCCGGCTGAACAGTCCACATTGGCGCCCAGATCCAGCAGCAGACAGGGCTTGTGGCCCGCCGGAATGGTGGTGCACATGGCTGGCCGGTCCACACCCGGCAGTGTTTTCAGCACATGACGGGCAATGGCCATCAGGGCCCCGGAATTTCCGGCACTGACGCAGCCCTGGGCCCGGCCATCACGTACCATGGCCAGCGCAATATGCAGGGAAGAACGGGGCTTGCTGCGCAGGGCCTGGGTTGGCCGCTCATCCATGGCAATGGAATCTTCCGCATCCACCAGGAGCAGACGCGAACGGTCAGCCTCCGGACAGGCAGCAGCAAGGTGTTCAAGGATACTGAGGCGCCCGACCAGAATCAGTGCCAAGGAGGGAAAAGCGGAAAGGCAGTCGAGACAGGCCGGCACAATGCAGCGGGGACCCAAGTCCCCGCCCATTGCGTCTACCACAAGGGTCGTGACAGACAAGATTACTCGTCGGAGCCCTTGTCGATCACCTTGCGCCCCCGGTAGAAACCATCCGGAGAAACATGGTGACGCAGGTGAACTTCACCCGTGTTCTTGTCGACAGCCAGCGCACCGGAAGTCAGCGCATCGTGGGAACGACGCATGTCGCGGGCGGAACGGGACTTTTTGTTCTGCTGAACAGCCATTGAATCAACTCCTAAACGTTTGGATCACGCTTCAACTGGGCCAGGACACTGAAGGGGCTGGAGCGTTCAACCGGTTCTTCCTGCGGCTGCGGCGAGCCGGGTGTCTGACAATCATTGGGGTCATGGAGCGGAACAATGGGCAGAGCGAGCAGCAGCTCATCCTCTACCAGTGCCAACAGATCCAGAGGATCTTCTCCAGCTTCCAGCACCTCATAGCCCTTGGGCAGGTGCCGGGAGCTTGCCCCTTCATTTACAACCGCATAATCACACTCGCTATGCACCGGCAGCCGCACAGGTTCCAGACAGCGCTGACAGACCATGCTGACTTCGGTATCCAGCTCGCTGTGAATGACCAGTGTCCGCTGCTCATCGCGGCCGAAAGAAAGCTTTATCCTGACCACCGGCCGGGAGCCGCTTTCAGCCCCGGTCGCCGCGCACAACCGTACGAACCGGCCCTGCTCCAGCTCACCGTCAAGAACGGTGGCCCGGTCAGCCAGCTTGCGTGGATCAACATGCGAGGGGATCGGTCCTTTCAACATAAGCGCGGCATTCTATTTAGCCCCCCCTGGACTGTCAAAGAGTATTCAGGGCTATTTGTCCGGAAGTCCGGGCCTTTGTCACAATGGCACCTCCCCTGTCCGGAGCCAGAATCCATGTCTACCCCCCGCCTGCTGCTGGCCTCCAGCTCAACCTACCGCCACGAGCTGCTGGCCCGCCTGCGGCTGCCCTTCGACTGGGCCAGCCCGAACATTGATGAAAGCGCCCTGCCCGGCGAAACACCCTGCCAGCAGGCCGGGCGGCTGGCCCGGCTCAAGGCGGAAGCATTGGCCGGACAGCATCCGGCCCGCCTGATCATCGGCTCAGACCAGGTTACTGCCCTGGGGAACCAGGTGTTTGGCAAACCCATGGACTTTGAACAGGCCCGGGAACAGCTGCGGGCCGCCAGCGGGCACACGGTCCATTTCCTGACCGGGCTGGCCCTGCTGAACACGGCCTCCGGCCAGCTGCAGCAGGATGTCGTGTCTTTTCAGGTGCATTTCCGGTCCCTGACAGACGCCAGTATCTGCCGCTATCTGGAGAGCGAACAGCCCTATGACTGCGCCGGCAGCTTCCGCGCCGAAGGACTGGGCATCAGCCTGTTCCGGGCCATGGAGGGGACTGACTTCACCAGCCTGATCGGGCTGCCCCTGGTCCGGCTGGTGGACATGCTGCATCACGAAGGCATAAGCCTGCCCTAGTTCAGCGCTGGCCCCTGCAGCCCGGTCAGCATGGACAGATGCCGGGCCACACTGGTGCCCAGCTTCTGGGCAAAACGGTCCAGTGGCGACTCCTTGACAGTAAAGTCGACCAGCTCGGACTCCCCGACCACCTCCCGGGCCACATGACTGGCACTGGCCAGACCATCCACCAGCCCCAGCCCCCTGGCCTGCTCGCCCGTCCAGACCAGCCCCGAAAACAGCTCCGGGTGCTCCGCATCTTTCAGCCGCGCGCCCCGGCCCTTTTTGACGCTATCAATAAACTGCTGGTGAACCACGGCCAGGGCACCCTGCCAGAAAGCGGTTTCCTCCGGCTTTTGCGGCTGAAATGGATCCAGAAAGGCCTTGTGCGCGCCCGCAGTATAGATCCGGCGCTCCACACCCAGCCGCTCCATGGCACTGACAAAGCCGAAGCTGGATGCGGTCACACCGATTGAACCGACTAGACTGGCCTTGTCCGCGTAAATTTCATCCGCAGCACTGGCGATATAGTAGGCACCGGATGCCCCGAGGTCGGTAATGACGGCATAAACCCGGATCTCCGGATGCTGGCTGCGCTGATAACGGATTTCGTCATAAACATAGCCAGCCTGTACCGGGCTGCCGCCCGGACTGTTGATCCGCAGGATCACCCCCCGGGTACCAGGGTTTTCAAACGCATGCCGCAAGGCGGCGACGATATTGTCCGCACTGGCCTCTTCCTGATCGGCAATGACTCCCCGCACCTCAATCAGGGCCGTATGCTTCCCGGAAGGACTTCCCTCCAGATGGAATTCCGGAGCAAACACCGCCAGCACACCCAGCAAATAGCCAAACGCCACCAGCCGGAAAAAAATGCCCCAGCGCCGGGCCCGGCGCTGCTCCAGCACGTTGGCCTGCAGCGTCCGCTCCAGCAGTTGCCAGCTCCGGGTATCTTCGGCATCAGGCCGCTCGGGCGCCTTCCATTGATCAGTCATCAGTCGTTCCCCAAGGCTCCGCCAGCCAAGCCGCCAGCTGTGCAAAATGGTCAATCATCAGGCTATTGGGCTGGCCGGCCAGAATTCTGGCCGGC
>DIDB01000129.1 GCA_002417905.1 Pseudomonadaceae bacterium UBA5811 | reverse complement strand
TGCCGATGGTGAACGCCATGGCACCAAAAGCGCCGATGGGCGCCAGCTTCATGATCAGCCCGATGATATGGAAGAAGATCTGGGAGGTCTGCTCGATAAAGCGGTACATCGGCTGGCCATGCGTGCCCAGCCGCTGCAGGGCATAGCCAAACAGGACCGAGAAAAACAGCACCTGGAGAATCTCGCCTCCGGCAAATGCCCCGACCACGGTCTGGGGAATCACATGCAGGATAAAATCCACCGTACTCTGTTTGGCTCCGGCAGAGGCATAGGCGGCAACACCGCTGGTATCCAGACTGGCCGGATCCACATGCATGCCGGCACCCGGCTGGGCCAGATTGACAATCACCAGACCAATAATCAGGGCAATGGTTGAAACCACTTCAAAATACAGCAGCGCATAGCCGCCGGTCTTGCCCACCGCTTTCATGTCCTGCATCCCGGCAATACCCGTAACCACCGTGCAGAAAATGATCGGGGCAATCACCATCTTGATCAGTTTGACAAAGCCATCACCCAGCGGCTTGAGCAAAGTCCCGGTGTCCGGATAGAAATGGCCGACCAGCACACCGATGGTGATGGCAACCAGTACCTGGAAATACAGGGATTGATACAGGGGGGGCCGGCTGGCTACAACAGCCTCGGCATGGGCATCAGATAGCATGATGTACTTCTCCTGTTAGAGACCCGGTTTTTATGCCGTCCACCAGCACTCCGGGAGGCGCTGGCGGAACCTGTCTCCTGCACGCAGGGCAGGAATCAGACACAGCGCTGTGGAACAGGTTGGTCCCACACCGCCAACAGGAGGTAGCAACCGCTATGCCAGCACTACAGCCGGGCCGGAAACCCGCAGAAGTGGCCCGCTCCATGCCCGTGGCTGGCGAAATATCGCCACAGGCCGGGCCCTAAAGACGGCCGGGCTGGCGGATTTCCGCCAGCCCAGCCTGACCAGGAGGATGGAGCTGCTGCAACCCGCAGCCACAGGCCGCCGCCTGACTGCCTGAAAAGGCGCCGGCCTGGCCGCCCGTTATTCCCAGACCTGCATAAAGGACTCGGCCCAGACCCGGTAGTCGTCAGCCGTGGAATACTTCTGGGCCAGCTCCGAAGCCGTCAGCTCCGATGCGGCAATGCTCCGCTGTTCACGCAGGCAGTCATAGGTCGCCTTGATCGCGGCAAAGTAGGCCGCATGGCCATTCACCACAATACGCACGCCCAGCCGGGCCAGCCGCTCGTTATCCCGCAGCTCCGGATTGCCATAGGTCACCAGCATCAGGGGCACCGACAGATGGGCTGAAATTTCCTCCAGATGGGTAAAGTCCCGCACCCCGACCATGCAGATGCCATCGGCACCGGCGGCCTGATAGGCCTTGGCCCGGGCAATCACCTCATCGGTAGTAATGACCCCGGCATGAGTCCGGGCAATGATGGCCAGGGCCGAGTCGGAGCGGGCCTCCAGCGCAGCCCGCACCTTGCCGACCGCCTCTGGCAGCTCCACCAGATCCGTGGACTTGCGGCCAAACTTGGTGGGCAGCCAGGTATCCTCGATGGTCAGGGCTGCCACTCCGGCCCGCTCCAGCTCCACGACCGTGCGCATCACGTTCAGCCCGTTGCCATAACCATGGTCGGCATCGGCCAGTACCGGCAGCCGGGCCACCCGGCCAATCCGGGTGGCCTGCTCGACAAACTCGCTCAGGGTAATCAGGGCAAAATCCGGGGCGGCCAGCACCTGCAGGGAGGCTACCGACCCCCCCAGGATACCCACCTCAAACCCCAGGTCTGCAGCGATCCGGGCAGACATCGGATCGAATACAGAAGCAGTATGGAAGCAGCTGCCGGACTCCAGCAGTTTGCGGAAATCATGACGCAGGCTGTGATGGGAAAACCGTCTGTTCATGGAAGAGAGCACCTGTGGTCATTACAAATTATTTATACAACATATAAGAGCACAGAAAGAACATTGCATGGAACAGGCCAACCAGCCGCCTGCATCTCTTTGCAAAGAGTTTTTTCCTGACCGGACGGACGGTTGTCTTGCTGATGATGATCTGGCTATCATTTTTCAGCCTGAAAGCGGCGTTTCTTCCGGCTGGAAAAACGCCTGTTTATGACCGGATTACCGGCAAGGAGGCATTTCCCATGTCCTGCAGGACATCCCTCATCCTGGCCCTGCTGACCGGACTGATAGCCCCGCTGGCCAGCGCCAGCACGCTGGAACGAGAACTGGGCGAGCTGTCCCTGAGGCTCGGCAGCACCCCGGGACGGAGCATGGCCCAGGGGCTGGTGGCCCCAGCCGGCAGCGGCCGGCTGCACGGCGGCCTTGACCTGACCCACACCACCGGCTGGTATGCCGGACAGTGGTTTCCCAGCCTCGGCCTGACACCGGGGCATACCCTGGAGACCGATACCTATCTGGGTTATCGCCAGGCCTTTTCCCGCCGGCAGGGACCCGGCTACGAGCTGGGGCTGATCCGCTACAGCCAGCCCCAGCAGAAAGACAGCACCCGCCATGAGCTCTATGGCGGCCTGACCCTGCCGGCCAGCCGGCTGGGTGCTGCCTGGAGCCAGAGCCATGGCCGCCAGGACAGTACCCTGCTGCTGGATCTGGACCTCCCCGGCAGCCCCGAGCTGGGAATGACCCTGAAGTACGCCAGCCATGTGCTGGACAGCCCTGTCCAGGTCTCCGAAAACCACAGCATCCGCCGCTATGAAGACTGGTCCCTCAGCCTGTCCAGAGCCTGGCACACGACCGAGCTCGGCCTGAGCTACAGCGGCGCCAGCCTGTCCGGCGACAGCTGCACGGTCTACTCCGGCCAGAACCCCGGCTGCCGCCACACCCTGACCCTGCAGATCAGCCAGCCCCTGTTCTAGCCACCGGCCTGCGGCGATTCTTTGCAGCACCCGCATCCGTCTATATCATGGCCGCCTCCTTAAGGACGGATGATATGCACGGGTTGCTCAAGCGCTTACAGGATGGCCGGTTCCACTCCGGCGAAGCCCTGGCCAGTCTGGCCGGACTCAGCCGGATGGCCATATGGAAACGCCTGCAACAGCTGGAGCAGGAGCTGGGCCTTGAACTGCACAGTGTCCGGGGCAAGGGCTACCGGCTGGCCGAGCCGCTCAGCCTGCTGGACCGCGAACGGCTGGCCAGCCAAGTCCGGTGGCCGCTGGACCTGCATCTGGAACTGGATTCCACCAGTGCCGAAGCCATGCGCCAGCTGCAGGCCGGCCGGAAGCCTCCCTTTGCCGTCCTGGCCGAACGCCAGAGCGCCGGACGGGGCCGGCGGGGCCGGCAGTGGATCAGTCCCTTTGGCCGCAACCTGTACTTCTCGCTGGTCTGGCCGGTCGAGGGCGGCACCCGTGAGCTGGAAGGCCTGAGCCTGGTAGCCGGGCTGGCCGTACGGGAAGCCCTGCAGGCCGCCGGCCTCGGCAATGCCGCCCTGAAATGGCCCAACGACGTGCTGGTCAGGGGCCGGAAAATTGCCGGTATCCTGCTGGAGCTGCTGGGCGATCCGGCTGACAGCTGCCAGGTCATTATCGGCATTGGCCTTAACGTCAACATGCTTCAGCCCCCGGAGCCCATCGACCAGCCCTGGACCTCCCTGCAGCGCGAAACCGGTGAACGGGCCGACCGTACCCTGCTCTGCAGCCGGCTCTGCGATGCCCTGGCCCACTGGCTGGTGCGACACCGGCAGCAGGGCTTCGCGGCCCTGCGTCCGGAATGGGAACAGGCCCATGCCTGGCAGGGCTGCCAGGTGCAGCTGAGCAGCGCAACCCGGACCGTCAGCGGCCGGGTCCTGGGCGTGACGGACCAGGGCGCGCTGCGCCTGGACGTCAATGGCCGCGAACAGCTGTTCAGCGGCGGCGAACTGAGCCTGAGGCTGAGCGATGATTCTTGAACTGGACTGCGGTAATACCCTGATCAAATGGCGGCTGCTGGACAGCCCGACCGGCCAGGCCAGAGCTGCCGGACTGGCCGAATCCGCCAGCCAGCTGGTTGAAGCCCTTG
>DIDB01000125.1 GCA_002417905.1 Pseudomonadaceae bacterium UBA5811 | reverse complement strand
GTACCAGAATGATGCCGTGGTCTATGTCACCGACGCCTCCCGGGCAGTCGGCGTGGCCACCAGCCTGCTCTCCAGAGAACTCAAAGCAGGCTACGTGGAAAAAATTCACGCCGAATACGCCGAAATCCGTGAACGCATGGGCCAGCGCCAGGCCCGCAACGACCGGCTGGGCTATGGCGAAGCAGTGGCCAACAAACTCAGGCTGGACTGGAGCAGCTACCAGCCTCCAGTACCCCACGCAAACGGCGGCCAGACACTGGACGACATCGACCTGAACCTGCTGGTGCCCTATATCGACTGGACCCCCTTCTTTATCGCCTGGGACCTGGCCGGCAAATTTCCACGCATCCTGCAGGATGAAGTGGTCGGTGAAGCTGCCCGCTCACTCTACCAAGATGCCCGGGCCATGCTGCACAAACTGGTTGAAGGCCGGCTGATCCGTGCCAGCGCCCGGGTCGGGTTCTGGCCCGCCCGGCAGGTCAATGACGACGATATCGCCCTTTTCCGGGACGACGGCACACCATTGGCCACCCTGCACCACCTGCGCCAGCAGACCCGCAAACCCGACGGCCAGCCCAACCTGTGTCTGGCCGACTTTATCGCCCCGCAGGACAGCGGAAAAACCGACTATCTGGGCGGCTTTATGATCACCGCCGGCCTTGGCGCGGAAGAACTGGCCAGACAGTACGAAAGCCAGGGCGATGATTACAGTGCCATCATGGTCAAGGCCCTGGCCGACCGGCTGGCCGAAGCCGGTGCCGAATGGCTGCATGAACGGGTACGCAAGGAATTCTGGGGCTATGCCCCGGACGAACAGCTGGATAACGACGGCCTGCTGCACGAACAGTACCAGGGCATCCGCCCGGCTCCCGGCTACCCGGCCTGCCCAGACCACACAGAAAAAGGCACCCTGTTCCGGCTGCTGGACCCGGCCGGCCAGAGCGGCATCCACCTGACCGAACACTACGCCATGTACCCCGCCGCCTCGGTCAGCGGCTGGTACTTTGCCCATCCGCAGGCCCGGTACTTTTCGGTGGGCAAGATTGACAGGGATCAGCTGGCAAGTTATTCGCAGCGCAAGGGACAGGACATCAACGAAAGTGAAAGATGGCTGGCACCAAACCTTGGGTAAGGCAACCCTGAAAGCAATATCTGATAAAGGAAAATTGCGCCATGGATATTCCAAGAATATTCAACATCATGGAAAGCGCCCACCGCATTCATAATCCGTTCACCCCTGACAAGCTTGCTACTCTCGGCACCGCATTACGGCTTGCGCCAGGAACACGTGTGCTTGATCTCGGCAGCGGTTCAGGAGAGCTGCTATGCAGCTGGGCACATGATCACGGCATTGTTGGTGCTGGCATCGACATGAGCCCGCTGTTTACCACACAGGCGAAATGTCGGGCAGAAGAGCTTGGTGTCGCTCACCAGGTCAAATTCACCCATGGTGATGCAGCAGGTTACATCTCTGATGAAAAAGTTGATGTAGCCGCCTGCATAGGTGCTACATGGATTGCCGGAGGCGTCGCCGGCACAATTGAGCTTCTGGCGCAGAGCTTGCGAACAGGCGGCATCATTCTCATCGGCGAACCCTACTGGAGGCAGTTACCTCCAACAGAAGAAATCGCCAGGGGATGTCTTGCCCGTTCGATCTCTGATTTTCTCCTGCTCCCTGAATTCATTGCATTTTTGAGTCGCCTGGGCTATGACGTCGTTGAAATGGTTCTGGCCAGTCAGGATAGCTGGGATCGATATGAGGCCGCCAAATGGCTCACCATGCGCCGATGGCTTGAGGCCAATCCCGACGATGAATATGCACAAGAAGTCCGGGCCAAACTGACTGCAGAGCCGGAACGTTATGTCACCTACACACGTGAATATCTGGGCTGGGGGGTATTCGCCCTGATGCCACGGCCTTGATCTTGCCCGGCAGGTGTAGACACGGGCTCAAGCACCCATACGGCCCCTGAAGGCATTCAGGTTATCGCTGCCCGGCCCGGGAGCCGTGCTCAGTCCTCCAGAACCGGCCGGGTGTTGCCATCCCAGCCCCCGCCCAGGGCGGCAATCAGCTGTACGCTGGTCAGCAGCCGGTTCAGGGTCACCGTCAGGGCGGTGCGCTCACTGCTCAGTGCCGAGGTCTGCTGCACCACCACCGAGGTGTAATCCACCAGCCCGGCCCGGTACTGGTTTTCCAGAGTTCGCCAGGAGGTCCGGGCGGCGGTTACCGCCGCCTCCCGGCTGACGGCTTCCCGGTTCAGTGTCTGCAACTTGGACAGGTAGTCTTCCACCTCCTGCAGACCGGTCAGCACCAGCAGCCGGTAATTGGCCACCGCCTCCCGGTGACTGGCTCTGGCCTGATCGTAGGCGCCCAGCTTGGCGCCAAAATCAAACAGTGACCAGGTAGCCTGGGGAGCAAGGGACCAGTAACGGTTGGGCAATGTAAACAGCCCTTTGGTCTGGCTGCTGGAGTAGCCGCCATTGGCTGCCATGCTGAAACTGGGAACCCAGGCCGCCATGGCACTGCCCATCGCCGCATTGGCCGCCTTGACCTGCCGCCCGGCAGATGCAATGTCCGGGCGGCGCTCCAGCAGGGTGGATGGCAGGCGGACCGGTATTTCCGGCAGCACAGGCAACTGCGCCTGCTCTTCCAGATGCAGCCGGGAGGGCGGTACGCCCATCAGCACGGCAATGGCGTGCAGGTACTGGGCCCGCTGCCAGCGCAGGTCAATGGCATCCGCTTCGGCGGCTTTCAACTGTGCCTCGGCCTGGGTGACATCGGAACGGGGCACAATGCCAGCCCGGTACTGGTTTTCGGTCAGGCGCAGCGAGCGGGCATAGGCCTCCACCGTGTGATCCAGCAGCCGCTGCTGGGCATCGGTCAGGCGCAACTGCATGTAGCTCTGTACCAGCTGGGACTGCTGGCTCAGGCGCACCGAGGCCCAGTCGGCCGCGCTGGCCCGGGCGCTGGCCCGGCGCTGCTCCAGATCCCGGCGCAGCTTGCCCCACAGATCCAGCTCCCAGGAGGCACTCAGGCTGACGTTATAGTTTTCGCTGATCACACTGCTGCTTTTGCTGGAGGAGCTGCTGTCGGATGAGGTGTCCGAACTGCTGTCCTCCGAAGTGCTGGAGCTGCTGCTGGACAGGTTGACATAGCCCCCACCCGTCGTGGCCACCTGGCCACCACTGGAGCCCCGTCCCGAACGGGTGTATTCGCTGGTAGAGGACAGCGACGGAAACAGCGCCGACCAGGCCGTGCGGCGCAGGCCGAGTGCCTGACGGTACTGGGCCTCAGCCACCTCAATGCTGGGGTTGGCCAGATTGAGCTGCTCCACCAGGGCATTCAGCAGCGGATCCTGGTACAGCTCCCACCAGCGATCGTCCCGGAAACCATCCGCCGGAGCCGCTTCCTTCCAGCCCGGAGGGGCTTCGGTAAACTGCGCCCCCGTATCCACGTCCGGCCGCTCATAGTCCGGCCCCAGGGTCATGCAGCCATTCAGCGCCACCAGCAGCGGCAGCAGGGCCCATCGTGCAGGCGAATTCATGTCACAGGCTCCATTACGTGCTGCCCGCGCCAGCGCTTGAAGCG
>DIDB01000202.1 GCA_002417905.1 Pseudomonadaceae bacterium UBA5811 | reverse complement strand
CGGCCCTGCAGGTGGCCGGTCAGGCCCTGAGCCGGCTGACCAACCGCCCGGCCAGCCGGCTGCCGGTCGTGCAGCAGCTCCCGGAGGCCAGCCTGCTGCGGGTGGTCCTGCCGGATGGCCAGCGGGAAATCTATAGCCTGATGCGTAACCGGGCCCACAGCAATGTGGCTTTTATGCTGGGCGAGTCCTGGCGTTACCAGCCGGAGCAGGACACCCTGACGGTTTACCCCGGGCTGCTGACCAGCTATCCCAACTTCATGTTTGATCTGCCGGCCAGCGAGGTGCCGCAGTTTGTCCGGGCACTGGAGCAGGCCGGGGCCGATGCCAGCGCCTTTGAGCAGGGCGTCGTGGCCCGCTGGGGGATCCGTCGCTCCCACCCGCGTTTCTGGTTCTACTTCAGCGACCTGACCCGTTACCAGCAGGAGCGCGAGCCCCGGGAGGCCGGGGTACTGGACATGAACCGCTATGAGAACCTGTAGCCCGCCGGCCGGAATTTGGCCCTGGAAAGCGCCTGGCGTACACTGCCTGGCACTATCCAGAAGGAGTATTCATGATGAGTACCGTGCGCATTACCGAGGCTGCCCAGGGCTATCTGGCCGAACTTCTGGGCAAACAGGACAGTCCGGGCATGGGTATCCGCATTTTTGTCACCCAGCCGGGAACGCCCTACGCCGAAAGCTGCCTGGCCTATTGCCGGCCCGGTGAGGAAAAGCCGGACGATGAGGCCCTGGCCCTGAAAGACTTTACCGTCTGGGTCGATGCCACCAGCCAGCCGTTTCTGGAAGAGGCCGAGGTGGATTATGCCGCTGACCGGATGGGGGGGCAGCTGACCATCCGGGCACCCAACGCCAAGGTGCCGATGATCAGCGAGGACAGCCCGCTGCCCGAGCGGGTCAATTACTACCTGCAGACTGAAATCAACCCTGGGCTGGCCGACCATGGGGGCCAGGTCAGTCTGGTAGAGATTGTTGAGGACGGTATTGCCGTGCTGCGCTTTGGCGGCGGCTGCCAGGGCTGCAGCATGGTGGATGCCACCCTGAAAGAGGGGGTCGAGAAAACCCTGCTGGCCCGGGTGCCGGAGCTGAAAGGCGTCCGTGACATGACCGACCACAGCCAGCGGGATAATGCCTATCTCTGAGCCGGCCTTTGTAGCGCCGATGGCCCGGGCTGCCGGCTAGTCGTCCTCTCCGCAGTATTCACAGCCGCTGGTGCAGGTTTCGTGGATACGCACTCTGGACAGCTCTGGCACCCGGGGTTTGAGCTGGCGCCAGATCCAGCGGGCCAGGTTTTCGCTGGTAGGGTTTTCCAGCCCTGGAATTTCATTCAGATAGTGGTGGTCCAGCTGATCATAAACCGGCTGGAAAATCGCCTTGATCTCGCCAAAGTCACGAATCCAGCCGGTCTGTGGATCAACCGGGCCACGCAGATAAATGGCTGCCCGGAATGAATGGCCATGCAGACGGCCACATTTATGCCCTGCGGGCACATGGGGCAGGTGATGGGCGGATTCAAAAGTGAACTCTTTGAAAATTTCCACGTCAGGACTCGCTGGCAAAATAAGATGGCCGGGTCAGGCATTATCCGCATCAGGCCGCTGCCGGGCCAGAGGAGACTGTTGCCGGACCGGCAGACATGTTCCGTCTGTTATTCAAGGACCGCCCCATGGCTAATGCGCGAATGGAGCAGTGGTTTTTCCTGACCCTGCTGATTCTGGTGTCCTGTGCGTTTATCTGGATTCTTCTGCCCTACTATGGCGCACTGTTCTGGGCCGTGATCCTGGCCATTGTGTTTGCCCCCATGCAGCGTCGCCTGCAGCGCCGTTATCCCGGGCATGACAACTGGACTGCCCTGCTGACCCTGCTGGCCTGCCTGCTGCTGGCGGTGCTGCCGATGAGCGTCCTGACCACCATGCTGGTGCAGCAGGCGGCTGATCTCTACCAGTCAATCCAGAGTGGCCAGATCAACCTGGATGAATACCTTGGCCGGATCAAGGCCATGCTGCCGGAGCCGCTGGTCCGCCAGCTGAACGCATCCGGCTATGGCAATGTGGAAAATATTCGCCGGGAGCTGGCTGCCGGTGCCCTGCATACCAGCCAGCTGCTGGCCAGCCAGGTGTACAGCTTTGGCCAGGGCACCTTCGAGTTTGTGCTGTCCTTCGGCATCATGGTTTATACCCTGTTCTTTTTTATCCGTGACGGCCGGGACACGGTCGTGCGCCTGTATACCGGGATACCACTGAGCCATACCCGCAAGCGCCGGCTGTTCAGCCGGCTGACCCGGGTTGTCCGGGCCACCCTGAAAGGCAATATCGTGATTGCCCTGAGCCAGGGCGTACTGGGCGGCCTGATCTTCGCCATCTTGGAGATCCCGGAGGCATTTCTGTGGGGGGTGGTGATGGCTTTTCTGTCGTTGCTGCCGGCCATTGGTGCCGGGATTGTCTGGGGGCCGGTGGCCCTGTTCTATTTCCTGAACGGCGATCCACTGAAAGCCCTGATCCTGACGGCGTTCTGCGTGCTGGTAATCGGCCTGGTGGACAGCCTGCTGCGCCCGGTGCTGGTAGGCAAGGACACCCGGATGCCGGACTATCTGGTGCTGGTTTCCACCCTGGGGGGACTGGCCGTATTCAGCCTGAACGGTTTTATTCTGGGACCACTGATTGCCGCGCTGTTTATTTCAGCGTGGTCGCTGTTTGCCGATGGTGGGCAGGATCGCAGGCCGGAGGGCCGGAAAGAGGCGGCTCCGGAAGATCCGGAGCCGAACGCGGGGATTTAAAGCGATGCTGTCAGCACGGCCTGCTGGACCAGATCCAGCAGCGGCTGCGGGTAGACACCCAGCAGGACCGTCAGGAGTGCCACGGCCAGCAGCATGATGCCGCCCGCCTGATGGCCCCAGCCGTTGGGCGCTTCGTAGCGGTGTTCGCCCGGTGCGCGCATGAACAGGGTGACAATGACCCGCAGGTAGTAGAAGGCACCAATGGCGCTACCCACAATCAGCGTACCCAGCAGCCACCACAGGTTGCTTTCCACGCCACTGGCAATCACGTAGAACTTGCCGATAAAGCCGGCAGTCAGCGGGATGCCCGCCAGGGACAGCATCATGGTGGTCAGTACGGCGGTCAGGTACGGGCGGTGCCAGAACAGGCCCCGGTAGTCGTACAGGGCGTCGGCATCCTGCTCCTTGAGCGGGGTGGACATCAGGGTAATGACCCCGAAACCGCCCAGGGTCGTCAGCACGTAGGTGGCCAGATAGACCGCAATGGCTTCGCCCGCCAGACCCTTGCTGGCAATCAGGGCTACCAGCAGATAACCCAGGTGGGCAATCGAGGAGTAACCCAGGATCCGTTTCAGGTTGCCCTGCAGCAGGGCCAGCAGGTTGCCGATCAGGATCGAGGCCATGGCGATAACGGCCAGCAGGGTGTTCAGCCAGCCCTCAGAGATGCCCGGCAGTTGCAGGTAGAGACGGAACAGCACTGCGAAGGCACCGACCTTGCTCACGGTCGCCAGGAAGGCTGCCACCGGGGCCGGAGCCCCCTGGTAGACATCCGGGGTCCACAGGTGGAAAGGGACCAGCGACAGCTTGAAGCCCAGTCCGACCAGCATCAGCGCCGCACCCAGCCGGATCAGCTCGGTCGCGCCGGCCTGGCTGATCTGGCTGAAGTTCAGGCTGCCGGTATCGGCATAGATCATGGCCATGCCAAACAGCAGGAAGGCCGAGCCAGCTGCTGACAGCACCATGTACTTGATGCTGGCTTCCAGCGAGTGGCGGTTGAAGAACACATAACCGACCAGACCGTAAACCGGTACGGACAGCAGCTCCAGACCGATAAACAGGCCCGCCAGGTTTGCGGTGCTGACCAGCACGATGCCACCGGCAGCGGCCAGCAGCAGCAGCAGGTACATTTCTTCGCGGTTACCCTTGAAGCCCTCGGTCCGGGTACGGCCCAGATAGGCGTAGGCCAGGGTAATGCAGGCCAGGGTCGCCACCAGGATCAGGGCAATGTAGTAGCAGGCGAAGCGGTCAACCAGCAGCAGCGAGGTGATGGCCTGCGGGGCCACCCTGGAGGCTGGAATGACTGACAGCAGTGCCAGGTTCAGACCAATGGCCGACAGGCCGAAGGTCAGGGCGTGGTTACGCTTCCAGGCGATGATCAGCATGACGGCGACGATCGTTGCGGCGGTCAGCAGCAGCGGCAGCATCGCAGTGAGATGGATGTTGGTGAGTTGCATGTGAGTATCGTCCTAGCGAGCCGTTACCAGTTGAGAAAGGGCATCGCCGATCCATTGATGCACGCCGGCCATGGCTGCTGCCGAGGTATCAAGAACCGGTTGCGGATAGACGCCGAGCAGGATCACCAGCCCCGCCAGTACCAGGGTCATGGCCAGTTCACGGCCATCCAGTCCGGGGTGGTTTTCTTCGGACTGTGCTGGTCCGAAGAATGCCCGGTGGACCAGGATCAGCGAGTAGACCGAGCCGGCTACCAGACCGAAGGTCGCGATGAAGATCACCCAGGGCGAGCTGACGAAGGTGCCCATCAGGACCAGGAACTCGCCGACGAAGTTGCCGGTTCCCGGCAGCCCCAGCGAGGCAATGGCAAAGAACATGGTCACGGCCGGCAGCCAGGGCAGGTGCGTCCACAGTCCGCCCATCTTGCGCAGGTCACGGGTATGCAGGCGCTCGTAGAGCTGGCCGCTGAGGATAAACAGCCCGGCGGAGGACAGGCCATGGGCCACCATCAGGATCACCGCACCCTGCAGGGCCTGCTGGCTGCCCGAGTAGATGGCAATCAGGATAAAGCCCATGTGGGATACGCTGGAGTAGGCGATCAGGCGCTTCAGGTCGGTCTGGGCGAAGGCCAGGAAGGCACCGTAGAAGATGCCCACCAGCCCCAGCAGCATGGCTACCGGAGCAAACTCGGCCGAAGCCTCCGGGAACAGCGGCAGGGCAAAGCGCAGCAGGCCATAGGCCGCAGTTTTCAGCAGGATACCGGCCAGGTCAACCGAACCGGCGGTCGGCGCCTGGGCGTGGGCATCCGGCAGCCAGGAGTGCACCGGAACAACCGGCAGCTTCACGGCAAAGGCCGCAAAGAAGCCCAGCATCAGCAGGAAGCCGGTGGTTCCGGAGAATCTGGCCTGCAGCAGCTGGGTGTAGTCAAAGGTCATTACCCCGGTGTTGTGGTAATTGACAATGACCAGTCCCAGGATGGCCACCAGCATGATCAGGCCGCTGGCCTGGGTGAAAATGAAGAACTTGGTGGCTGCCGTGATCCGGCTTTTGCCCGGACTGCCACTATGACCCCAGAGCGCGATGAGGAAGAACATCGGCACCAGCATCATTTCCCAGAAGAAGAAGAACAGGAACAGGTCCAGCGCGATAAACACGCCGATAACCCCGCCCAGGATCCACATCAGGTTCAGGTAAAAGAACCCGACATGGTCGTTAACTTCTTTCCAGGAGCAGAGTACGGACATCAGGCCGAGGAAGCCGCTGAGCACGACCATCAGCAGGGACAGGCCGTCCAGCGCCAGATGGAAGCTGATGCCGAAGCGGTCGATCCAGGCATGCCGGTACTCCATGGCCCAGACATCCGGGGCACCGGGGGTTGGTGCCAGACTGTAGTCACCGTACAGCCATAGCCACAGGGTCAGCACGAAAAGCAGCGTCATGCTGATCAGGGCAATCCAGCGGGGCAGGACTTTGTTGGTACGCTCGGACAGCCAGCACAGCAGGCCGCCGATAAAGGGGATGAGAATAAGCCAGGGCAGAATCATTCGATTACGAGTCCTTTGCCAGAATCAGAGCATAACGATGCCAAGCAGCAACACGGCACCACCGGCGATGGAGGCGGCGTACCAGCGCAACTGGCCGGTTTCGCTGCGGCTCACCATGGCATGCCCGTCACGGACCATGCGCGGGATCAGGCCGATGGCCTGGTCAACAGGGTCGATGCCCAGGCGGTTGCAGATGGCGAGATAGGGCTTGATGAACAGGGTGTCGTACAGCCGGTCAAAGCCCCAGGCTTCGTACCAGAACGCACCCAGCCGGCGGCCCTGCTCGCTTTGCGTCAGGTTGTTGAGGGTTCTCGGATCACCGATGAACAGCCGAAGGGCAAAGATCACCCCGGAGATGGCCACGGCACCGCAGAGCAGCTCAATAAAGGGTTGGGCACTGCCACCGGCATGTCCGGCACTTTCCGGCAGTACATCCGCCAGCGGCAGGTGGATCATGCCACCCACAAAGGTGGAGAGAATGATCAGCACACCCAGCGGCAGGCCATGGGCGATGCCATGCCCGGCATGGGCCTCGGTCTTGGCCTCACCATGGAAGGTGATATAGATCAGGCGGAAAGTATAGATCGAAGTGATAAAGGCCCCGGCCAGACCGGCCAGGAACAGCAGGTGGTGACCACTGGCAAAGGCCTCCCAGAGAATTTCGTCCTTGGAGTAGAAGCCGGCCGTAATCACGGGCAGGGCCGCCAGGGCGCCGCCACCGACCACAAAGCTGATATAGGCCAGCGGCAGTTTTTTCCACAGGCCCCCCATCTTGAAGATGTTCTGCTCGTGGTGGCAGGCCAGGATGACCGAACCGGAAGCAAGGAACAGCAGGGCCTTGAAGAAGGCATGGGTCATCAGGTGGAAAATGGCAGCATCCCAGGCCCCCACACCCAGTGCCAGGAACATGTAACCCAGCTGGCTCATGGTGGAGTAGGCCAGCACCCGTTTGATGTCGGTCTGTACCAGGGCAGCACAGCCCGCCAGCAGCAGGGTCAGGGCGCCGACAATGCCAACCAGCTCAAGAATGTCCGGCGCCAGCAGGAACAGGCCGCTGGTCCGGGCGATCAGGTATACCCCGGCAGTCACCATGGTGGCTGCGTGGATCAGGGCCGAGACCGGCGTCGGGCCTGCCATGGCATCCGCCAGCCAGGTTTGCAGCGGCAGCTGGGCTGATTTGCCCACGGCACCGCCCAGCAGGGCCAGGGTTGCCAGGGTGATCCACAGGTCGCCTTCCGTGAACTTCTGCGGGGCCAGCTGCAGGACTTCCTGGATGTTCAGGGTGCCCAGCTGCATGCACAGGATGAACAGGCCAAAGGCCATGAACACGTCGCCTACCCGGGTGACCAGGAAGGCCTTGAGGGCGGCGTTGCCGTTGTGACGTTCGGAGAAGTAGAAGCCGATCAGCAGGTAGGAGCACAGGCCCACACCTTCCCAGCCGAAGTACAGCAGCAGCAGGTTGTCACCCAGCACCAGCAGCAGCATGCTGAAAATGAACAGGTTGGTATAGGCGAAGAATCGCGAATACCCCTCTTCACCCCGCATGTACCAGGAGGCAAACAGGTGGATCAGGAAGCCTACGCCGGTAACTACACCCAGCATGACCATGGACAGGTTGTCCAGATACAGGGTGAAGCTGGCCGAGAAGCCTTCCACGGACATCCACTGCCAGAGCTCAAGGGTATAGGCACCCCCGGCCGGCGGATGGCTGTGAAAGCTGAAAATGGTCCAGGCGGCGCTCAGGGCAGCAAGCCCTACGGCGCCGACCCCGACCGTGGCTGAGGTATTTTCTGACCAGCGCCCGCGGGAAAAGGCCAGCAGGCAGTAACCGATCAGCGGAAACAGGAGAGTGAGAGTTAAAAAGTTCATCCGCGCATCTCGCTGGCTGCATCAAGATCCAGGGTGTTGAAGCGGCGGAACAGTTGCAGGAGGATTGCCAGACCAATGCTGGCCTCCGCCGCCGCCAGGGTGATGATCAGGATGTACATGATCTGCCCGTCAGGCTGTACCCAGCGGGCACCGGCGACCACAAAGGCCAGGGCCGCCGCGTTCATCATGACTTCCAGGCTCATCAGCACGAACAGAATGTTGCGCCGTACCATCAGGCCCAGCAGGCCGAGGCTGAACAGGACACCGGCCAGGGCCAGGCCATGCTCCATGGGAATACCGCTCATGACAGCTCCTTAGCGTTAGCTTCCTGACGGCCGAGATGGAAGGCGGAGACCAGGGCGCCCAGCAGCAGCATGGACGCCAGTTCCACAGCCAGCAGGTAGGGTCCGAACAGGCTGACCCCTACGGCCTTGGACGAAATGGTTTCGCCGGTAATAAGGGCGCTGTCCTTGCCACCAAACAGCACGAACAGCAGCTCGCCTAGCAGCAGGACTGCCAGCAGGGACGGGCCGATCCATACGGTGGGTTTCAGCCACTGCCGTTCCTGGACTGCGGTTGACGGTCCGAGGTTGAGCATCATCACCACGAACACGAACAGCACCATGATGGCACCGGCGTACACGATGATTTCCAGTACCCCCGCAAAGGGCGCACCCAGTGCAAAAAAGCACATGGACACGGCCAGCAGCGAGACGATGAAGTAGAGCAGGGCGTGTACCGGGTTGGTGTGGGTCACCACCCGGAAAGTCGCTACAGCGGCGACCGCGCCAGCCAGATAGAAAGCGAATTCCATGGTTTTCCCTCAGGGCATCAGGCCTTTCACGTTGATCGGCTCGGCCTCGTTCTGGGCCGCTCCCTTTGGCTTGCCAGCGATGGCCATACCGGTTACGCGGTAGAAGTTGTAATCCGGATTTTTGCCCGGTCCGGAGATCAGCAGGTGCTCTTTCTCGTAGACCAGATCCTGACGCTTGTACTCGGCCATTTCGAAATCCGGCGTGAGCTGGATGGCCGTAGTCGGGCAGGCTTCCTCGCACATGCCGCAGAACACGCAGCGCGAGAAGTTGATCCGGAAAAACTCCGCGTACCAGCGGCCATCCTCCCGCTCGGCTTTCTGCAGGGAGATGCAGCCCACCGGGCAGGCTACCGCGCAGAGGTTGCAGGCCACGCAGCGCTCATCGCCATCAGGATCCCGGGTCAGGACAATCCGGCCGCGGTAGCGGGGCGGCAGGTAGACCTTTTCTTCCGGATACTGCAGCGTGTCACGCTTGCGGAAGGCATGGGTGAAGACCATCCACAGCGTGCGGAACTGGGTGTAGGTGCCGTGCAGGATATAAATCATTGATTTGAACATTGCGCATTCCTTACTGGGCAGCCAGAACCAGCGCACCGGTCACCAGCAGGTTGACCAGTGTCAGGGGCAGACAGACCTTCCAGCCAAAAGCCATCACCTGGTCATAACGCGGACGGGGCAGGGAAGCCCGCAGCAGAATGAACATCATGATGAAGAAGGCAGTCTTCAGGGCAAACCAGACAAAGGGAAGCTGGGGCAGCAGGCCGAAAGGCCCCTGCCAGCCGCCGAAGAACAGGGTCACCAGCAGGGCGGACACCAGCACGATGCCGATGTATTCACCCACGAAGAACATGCCCCATTTCATGCCGGCATATTCAATGTGGTAACCGTCCGCCAGTTCCTGCTCAGCCTCGGGCTGGTCAAACGGGTGACGGTGAGTGACCGCCACACCAGCGATGAAGAAGGTCAGGAAGCCGAGCAGCTGCGGGATGACGAACCAGGTGTGCTCCATCTGGTAGGCCACAATGTCGCGCATGTTGAACGATCCGGTCTGCGCGACCACGCCCATCAGCGACAGGCCCATGAACACCTCGTAGGAGAGGGTCTGGGCCGAGGCCCGCAGGCTGCCCAGCAGAGCAAACTTGTTGCTGCTGGACCAGCCGGCGAACAGCACGGCGTAAACCGTCAGGCCGGCCATGGCGAAGAAGAACAGCAGACCGATGTTCAGGTCGGCAACGCCCCAGGTCGGGGTAACCGGAATCACGGCAAAAGCAATCAGCAGGGCACTCATCGCGATGATGGGCGCCAAGGTGAAGATCATTTTGTCCGCGAAGGGAGGCGTCCAGTCTTCCTTGAAGAACATCTTGAGCATGTCGGCACCCAGCTGGTAAGCCCCGAAAGGCCCGACCCGGTTGGGACCGTAGCGGTCCTGCCACAGGGCCAGCAGGCGCCGCTCGACCCAGCTCAGCAGGGCCCCGCAGACGACAACCGCCAGCAGGATGACGATACAGTGGATGATCTGTACCAGAACATCGATGACTTCTTGTGAGAGCCAACTCATTGGGCGGCCTCCGCAATGGACACAATGGACAGGTCGCTGATCCGGGCCGGCATGCCTTGCAGGCCTGCCGGCAGCCCGGCCAGCCCGGGTGCCAGCTGGTCACTGAGCTGCAGGCAGGTAGTCAGCTGTTCACCCGTTTCCAGCTGCAGCGTTACCTGGCTGCCTTCATTCCGGCCCAGGCGGCTGGCGTCTTCACGGGCCAGCAGGACATAGGCTTCCGGAATCTGGCTGGCGACGGGCGCGGCCCGGGAGGACAGCTCATCACTGCCAAACAGGTGATAGAGCGGAACAGCCCGGAAAGCGTCTGGCCGATACTGGAAGGCCGGGCTCACCGGGAACCACTGGGCAGTGCCTTTGGGTTCGATCAGGCGGATGCCCGGATCACCGGCCCGCAGATGGCCACCCACTTCATCCTGGAACTTGTTCCAGGCCTGGGGCGAGTTCCAGCCGGGTGACCAGGCAAAGGGGATCTGCTGACGGGGTTCGGCGCTGCCTGAATAGCCTTCCATGGAGAAAGCAAAAGCAGTATCAATGTCCTGTGGCGTACGCGGTTCGCTGACGCTGATATTGGCCCGCATGGAGGTGCGGCCACTGTAGCGCAGGGGTTCGCGGGCCAGCTTGAGGCCCTTGATCCGGAATGCGGCATTGGGCGCGGCGTCGATGATACCGGCGAGGGCCGGCACGCTGCGGGCGCAGGCTTCGGTGACGTGATCCAGCTGGGTCCAGTCCAGTGGCTGGCCCTGCAGGCTGGTGTGCAGGGCATGCAGCCAGCGCCAGCTCTCCCGTACCCGGTTCTCCGGGTCGTAATAGACCGGATCGAAGACCTGGAAGAAACGCTGGGCCCGGCCTTCCTGGCTGACCAGGGTGCCATCACCTTCAGCAAAGCTGGCAGCCGACAGCACCAGGCTGGCTTTGGCCGTGGTTCCGGTCTGCTGGTGATCCAGCACGATAACCGCCTGGGCTGCCTCAAGGGCCGCATCCACCTGGACCCGGGGTGCCCGGCGGTACAGGTCGTTCTCCAGAATGACAACCGCATCGGCCTGACCGCTGGCCAGCACATTCAGGGCCTCGTCCAGAGGCTTGCCGCCAAACAGGGCCAGTCCCATGCTGTTGGCTTCCGGGGCCACCAGGCTGATGGAGCCATTTTTCTGTTTGTGCTTCAGCGCCTGGGCAATGTTGGCTGCGGCCTCAATCAGGGCCTTTGAGCCCAGGGAGGTGCCGGAGATGATCAGCGGCCGCTCGCTGGCCAGCAGGCTGTCGGCGATGCGCTGGGCCATTTCCCGCGCTTCGTCGCTCAGGCCTTCGACGGCCGGGGCGAAGTTGTCGATGGCATGGGCTACGGCAAAACCGATCCGGGCCAGATCTTCCGGGGCGGCATGTACGCATTCGCTAGCGACATCATCCAGCCGGGTTTCAGCCAGGCTGGCGATATATAGCGGATGGCGGGCATGCTGGGCCACGTTCTGCACAGCGGCCATGTGCCAGTCCTGGATTCTCATGGAGGCCGCGATTTCGGTCGCTTTGCCCTTGAGGGCCTGGCGGACCGACAGGGCGAGCCGCGGGGCTGTCTGGGTCAGGTCCTCACCCAGGACAAACACGGCATCATGGCTTTCAATATCCCGCATGCTGGGCACGGGCAGCGGCCCGTTCTGCAGGACATCCAGCATCAGCTGCAGGTTTTCCTGCTCGCTGGTGGCCAGACCGCTGTAATAACTGTCCTGCCCAACCAGCTCGCGCAGGGCGTGATTGCTTTCCAGACTGGCCCGGGGCGAGCCGATACCGATGACCCGCTTGCCCTTGAGCAGGGCCGCGGCCTTGTCCAGGGCGGCATCAATGCTCAGGACCTGACCATTGGCCAGCGGCTGGCGTGGCCGGTCTTCACGGTTGACATAACCATAACCAAAGCGGCCACGGTCGCAGAGGAAGTAGTGGTTGACCTCGCCGTTAAAGCGGTTTTCGATCCGGCGCAACTCACCATAGCGCTCACCGGGGCTGATATTGCAGCCGGCAGAGCAGTGCTGGCAGATGCTGGGGGCATACTGCATGTCCCATTTGCGGTTATAGCGCTCGGAATGGGTCTTGTCGGTGAACACTCCGGTCGGGCAGACCTCGGTCAGGTTGCCGGAAAACTCGCTTTCCAGCACACCATCTTCAACCCGGCCGAAATAGACGTGATTGTGGGCACCGTAAACCCCGAGATCCGTGCCGCCCGCGTAATCCTTGTAGTAGCGCACGCAGCGGTAACAGGCGATGCAGCGGTTCATTTCGTGGGCAACGAAAGGACCCAGATCCTGGTTCTGGTGGGTGCGTTTGGTAAAGCGGTAACGGCGTACGTTATGACCGCTCATGACCGTCATGTCCTGGAGGTGGCAGTTGCCGCCTTCCTCGCAGACCGGACAGTCATGGGGATGGTTGGTCATCAGCCATTCAATGACGTTGGCCCGGAACTGCCTGGCTTCTTCGTCCTCGATGGAGATCCAGGTTTTGTTGTCCGCGACCGGGGTCATGCAGGACATGACGATCCGGCCGCGGGTGTCGTTTTCATCCGCATACTGCTTGACCGCGCACTGGCGGCAGGACCCGACACTGCCAAGTGCCGGATGCCAGCAGAAATAGGGAATGTCGAGACCCAGTGACAGAC
>DIDB01000074.1 GCA_002417905.1 Pseudomonadaceae bacterium UBA5811 | reverse complement strand
GCCCCGGGCCGGCCACTGACGGACTCCAATGGCGACCAGATCATCGATCCGAAAACCGGCCGGCCGATGCTGGCGCCCTATCCTTCGGATAACCGCTCCCAGGCGCTCAAGAATTATGAGCTGGACCGCTCGGTCAGCCACACCCGCCAGCAACAGGGCCGGCTGAAGCGGCTGTCTGTGGCGGTGGTGGTGGATGACCAGGTGCATGTCAATGAAAAAGGCGAAACGGTACGCACACCATGGACGGCAGACGAGCTGGCCCGTTTTACCCGGCTGGTGCAGGACGCGGTGGGCTATGACGCAGGCCGGGGGGATAGCGTCAGTGTGATCAATACGTCCTTTGCGGCACCGGGCCCGGAGCCGGATCTGGAGATTCCTTTTTATACCCAGCCCTGGTTCTGGGATATTGCCAAACAGGCTCTGGGTGCGCTGTTTCTGCTGGTGCTGGTTTTTGGTGTGCTGCGGCCGCTGCTGCGTAACCTGAGCGGTGCGGGGGGGGATGCCAAAGCCCTGGTGCCGGCCGGCGATATTGGCGGGCTGGAGGATCTGGGCCAGAGCCTGGACGAGCTGGCGGGTGACCAGGTCAGTCTGGGCAGTCCGGCCCTGTCCTCGCAGCCGCCCATCATGCTGCCCAGTCCGACCGAGGGCTATGACGCCCAGCTCACCGCCATCAAGGGGCTGATTGCTCAGGATCCGGGCCGGGTGGCCCTGGTGGTCAAGGACTGGATCAATGCAGAGGATTGAGAAATGGCCGCGCCGGAAAAGCTGACCAATGTGGACAAGGCAGCCATCCTGCTGCTGTCACTCGGTGAAAGTGATGCCGCCCAGGTATTGCGTCATCTGGGACCCAAGGAGGTTCAGAGGGTCGGTTCGGCCATGGCCCAGATGGGCAATGTACAGCGCGAGCAGATCGAGCAGGTGATGAGCGAGTTTGTCGAGCGGGTAGGCCACCAGAGCAGTCTTGGGGTCGGGTCGGACGGCTATGTGCGGCGGATGCTGTCCCAGGCCCTGGGCGAGGACAAGGCCGGCAACCTGATCGACCGTATCCTGATGGGAGGCAATACCAGTGGCCTGGACAGCCTGAAGTGGATGGAGCCCCGGGCGGTGGCGGATATCATCCGTTACGAGCATCCGCAGATCCAGGCCATCGTGATCGCTTACCTGGATCCGGACCAGGCGGGGGAAATCATGTCCCACCTGGATCCGAAGAACCAGCTGGACATTATCCTGCGGGTTTCTTCACTGAACACGGTCCAGCCGGCGGCCCTGAAGGAGCTGAACGATATTCTGGAGAAACAGTTCTCTGGCAGCTCCAGTGCGGGCCGGACCAACCTCGGCGGAGTCAAGCGGGCAGCCGATATCATGAACTATATCGACAGCGCGGTAGAGGCACCGCTGATGGACTCCATCCGCTCCGTGGATGCGGACCTGTCCAGCAAGATCGAGGATCTGATGTTCGTGTTCGGTAACCTGATTGATGTGGATGACCGGGGCATCCAGACCCTGCTGCGGGAGGTGTCATCTGATGTGCTGGTGCTGGCCCTGAAGGGGGCGGATGAAAGCATCAAGGACAAATTCTTCAAGAACATGTCCAAACGGGCAGCCGAGCTGCTGCGCGATGACCTTGAATCCAAGGGGCCGGTGCGGGTCAGTGAAGTGGAGGCGGCCCAGAAGGAAATCCTTGCCGTGGCCCGGCGGATGGCCGACTCTGGCGAAATCGTGCTCGGTGGCAAGGGCGGCGATGAAATGATCTGAGTGCGGACCGGCCATGACCCGAAAAGATGATGCTGAAGACCTGATCCGCTCCCGGGATATCCGCGGATTTGACCGCTGGTCCCTGCCCAGCTTTGACCCGCAGCCGGAGCTTCCGGAGGTGCCAGCGGAAGAAGACGCGCCGGATGCTGCGGATGAGTGTGCGGCCCAGAGCGAGACGGTTCCGGAAGAGCAGATCTGCCTGCCGACCCTGGAGGAACTGGAGGCCATCCGCCAGGCGGCTCATGATGAGGGGTTCGCCAGCGGTGAGCAGGCAGGTTACCAGGCCGGCCAGCAAAAGGCCCGGCAGCAGGCAGAGACCGCCCTGAACGGACAGCTGCAGCGTCTTGAGCAGCTGATGGCCCAGCTGCTGGCACCGGTCGCCGGGCAGGATGAGGCGCTGGAGCAGGCCATGCTGCAGCTGGTGATCCAGGTGGTACGCCAGGTCATCCGCCGGGAGCTTCAGCTGGATTCCTCAATAATCCGCCAGGTGTTGCATGAGGCGCTGGGCCTGCTGCCGATGGGGGCTGGCAACCTCTGTATTTATGTCAGTCCCCAGGATTTTGCACTGATCCGCCAGTTGCGGGAGCGTCATGAAGAAAACTGGCGGATCCGGGAGGACAGCCAGCTGTTGCCAGGCGGCTGCCGGGTGGAAACTGAACGCAGCCGGATTGATGCCAGCGTAGAGGCTCGCCTGGAGCAGGCGATCAGCCAGCTGCTGGCCCAGCAGGAGGAAAACCGGCGCCAGCCCCCGGAACCGGACCTGCCGCTGGACCTGGAAGCGGCGCCGGGAGCAGCCCGTGCGCCTTGACCGGATCAGTTTTGCCCGCCGGCTGGCCACCTACCTGCCGGCTGTCCGGCTGCCTGACCGGCCCCTGCTGGAAGGCCGGCTGCTGCGGATGGTGGGACTGACCCTGGAAGCTGAGGGACTGCAGGCCGCAGTGGGCAGTCGCTGTCTGGTGATCAGTGGTGACAGCAGCCAGGTGGAGGCCGAGGTGATGGGCTTTGCCGGTGACCGGCTGTACCTGATGCCGGTCGGCAGCCTGATGGGCATTGCCCCCGGGGCCCGGGTGGTTCCGCTACCGGATGCCGGACAACTGCCCATGGGGCCGGCCATGCTGGGCCGGGTACTGGATGGCGTGGGCCGGCCGCTGGATGGCCTCGGGCCGGTCCGGGCTGCAGAGCATATTGCCATGACCGGGCCGGCCATCAATCCGCTCAAGCGCCAGCCGATCTGCGAGCCGCTGGATGTTGGCATCCGCAGCATCAATGGCCTGCTGACGGTTGGCCGGGGCCAGCGGCTGGGGCTGTTTGCCGGCACCGGGGTGGGCAAAAGCGTCCTTTTGGGCATGATGACCCGCTTTACGGCAGCCGATGTGATTATTGTGGGGCTGATTGGCGAGCGGGGCCGGGAGGTCAAGGAGTTTATCGAGCAGATCCTTGGTGAAGAAAGCCTGCGCCGCTCGGTTGTGGTGGCTTCACCGGCAGATGAAGCGCCACTGATGCGCTTGCGGGCGGCGATGTACTGCACGCGGATTGCCGAATACTTCCGTGACCGGGGCCAGAACGTCCTGCTGCTGATGGACTCCCTGACCCGTTTTGCCCAGGCCCAGCGGGAGATTGCCCTGGCGATTGGTGAGCCACCGGCCACCAAGGGTTATCCGCCGTCTGTATTCGCCAGACTGCCAGCGCTGGTTGAGCGGGCGGGCAATGCCGACCGGGGCGGCGGTTCGATTACCGCCTTCTATACCGTGCTTTCCGAAGGGGATGACCAGCAGGATCCGATTGCCGATGCGGCCCGGGGGGTGCTGGACGGGCATATTGTCCTGTCCCGCCGGCTGGCCGAGGAAGGGCACTATCCGGCCATTGATATCGAGGCCTCGATCAGCCGGGTCATGCCCCAGGTGACCAGTCCCGAGCATCTGAAAAATGCCCAGCGCTTCAAGCAGCTCTGGTCGCGCTACCAGCAGAGCCGGGATCTGATCAGCGTCGGGGCCTATGTGGCCGGAGGCGATCCGGAGACTGATATGGCCATCGCCCGGCATGCGGATATGGCCGCTTTTTTGCGCCAGCGGCTGGATGAAAGCGAAAGCCTGGAGCAGAGTGTCAGCCGGCTGGCAGCCCTGCTGGCCAGGCGCTGAAGGAGAAGCGGATGGCCGCAACAACAGCAGAGCGCCTGAAACCGGTGATCCGGATGGCTGAACAGGCCGAGCAGGAAGCCATCAGGTTGCTGGGGCAGGGCCAGCAGCAGGTCAGCCAGGCCGAGTTCAAGCTTAACGAGCTGAACCGCTATTATCAGGATTACCAGCAACAGTGGCTGAGCCGGGGCGCCAGAGGTGTCTCCGGCCCCTGGCTGATGAACTACCAGCGCTTTCTGTCGCAGATGGAGGTAGCCATTGCCCAGCAGCAGCGCAGTCTGGCCTGGCACCAGGATCATCTGGAGAAACTGCGCCAGCAGTGGCAGCAGCGGCATGCCCGGCTGGAGGGGCTGCAGCGGCTGGTGGAGCGGCAGCTGCAGGAAGCCCGGCGCATGGCTGACAGGCGCGAGCAGAAAATGCTGGATGAATTCTGCCAGCGCCAGGCCGGCCGGCCAGATCACTCCGGGTAGCCCGCCGGAAAACTGTCAGCTGCCGCTGGTCTGCAAATTGCTTTACAGCTTCTGATTCCAACCCGTGCCGGAACTGCATCATGCCAACGCTAAGCCCTTTGCCCCTGATTGCTGCGGTTAATGGTTGTACTCCTGTGGAGCCCGGAAAATCTGCGACTGGCGGAGCGCAGGGCAGTGCTGGAGGCAGCGGTGATTTTTCGAGTTTCTATCAGGCTGCCACGCAGACCGGGAACCAGTCTGATTCGTCCAGCGGAGATGTCGCGGACTCCGCGGCCAGCCCGGACGAAGCCACTGCTGGCCGGGATGCGCCGGTCGTAACGGCCAGCCAGTCCGCAGTGCCTGTTGCAGAGGCCGCTGTCTCTCCAGGCACATCTGCTCAGGCTCAGGAGCCTGGAGAGGCTCTGGCTGCTTCCAGTCGGATTCTGACTGAAGAAGTGGTTGTTCAGGATGCGGCATCATCATCACCGCAGGTGGAGACAACAGTATCTGCAGGCACGCCGGCCCAGGCCGGGAATCGGGAGGCCGCTTTGGTCAGTGCGGCCAGTACAGTATCTGCAGGCACGCCGGCCCAGGCCGGGAATCGGGAGGCCGCTTTGGTCAGTGCGGCCAGTCTGACTGAGGAAACTGTTGCCCAACCGTCGGCTTCGTCACTGCAGACGCCGCCAGCTGCCGAGCTGGCTGCAGTTTCAGGCACGGTCGCCCAGGCTGAAGATGATGGAGTGGTTTTGGCAGCTTTCAGTTCAGCTCTGGCTGAGGAAAGTGGGACTGTAGAGGCTTCCAGTGTTCCAGGTGGTGCCAGTGCCCTGAAAGGTAAAAAACAGGCGGTTACGGTAGATGAAACAGCTGCTGGGGTCCTGGCCATGGCTCTGCCTCAGGCCGGGCTGCTGGAGCCGCTGGCAGTGGACAGCCCGGACAGTGGCCAGTCCAGGCAGGCTGCGACGGTGTCCGGGCCGGTGCAGGAGGGGCTGGATCCGGCTGCCGTGCAGGCGCTGGTCCTGTCAGCAGTGCCACCTGCTGCAACAGGTGAAGCGGTCATTACCGCCGCAGGGGAGAATGAGACCGGTGTGCTGGATGCTGCTGTAGCTCCTTTAACAGCTGGCCAGGCATCTGATGTGGATGTATTGCCGTCCGTTCAGGGGGGCTTGCTGGCTGCCGGCGCATCAGGGGATTCCGGTGGGGCCGTTCAGGCAATGCTGGCGGAAGGCTCTGGCCTGAAAGCGCCGGATGTGTCCACGGCTCTGCAGGATTTGTCAGGGGGGGCTTCACTCCCGGCGGGACTGCAGGTACTCCGGACGGCTCCGGCGGAAGGCGTATTGCCAGCCATGAGCGGGACAGCTGGAGAGACAATGAGCCAGACCCAGCCCATGGCGGCAGTTTCCAGCGTCATGGGGGAAAGCGCCGGGTTGCCGGACACAGCAGGTTCAGGACGGCTGCAGGCTACGGATGCTCCCGCAGGGCAGCAGAGTACGCCGGTGGTCATTATGTCCTCTGCAGATGGCCAGGCCAGTGCACAGGCTCCATCGGGAGCGTCTGTAACGGCGGCCTCTCCCGGGGTGGAGGGCCTGTGGTCTGCAGGCCAGGCGCCGGGCGGGAAGCAGGCAGCGGGCAGCACGCTGGGGATTACCGGCAGTGCGTTGCCTGATATGAGCGCTGCTGATGACTTTATCCGGAATTTCCTGCCGGCCGGTTTTGGTCAGGCAGACCGTCCGGACAGTACTGCCCAGCAGCCCGCACAGGCTGACAGTAGCGCTGCTGTTCCAGTCGGGGGTGAGGTGCCGGAGCGGATGCAGGAGAGCGATGCGGCCGCCCGCAGCAGTACCCGGCCGCTGCCGGCGGGCGATCCGGACCTCATTGGGGGGAGCGGATTGCCAGAGGTTACAGAGACTCCGGACGATGACGGGCTGACAGCACTTCTGTCTGCAGATCCGGCGGATGGTTTGCCGGCTGATTCGGGCCGTAGTGATAGCAGCAGTGGCGTATCTGGTGTCCTGTCTGCCGGTAGCAGCCCGGCGTCCGCGGCAGTGGACAGCCAGGCCCGGAATCGCACGGTCAGCGTTCCGGGGGCCGCTCTCAATCTGCAGCAGTCTGGCTGGACAGACGGTGTGGCTGACCGGGTGATGTGGATGTCCAGCCAGAACCTGAAAACGGCGGATATCCGGCTGGACCCGGCAGGCCTTGGCCGCATGAGGGTACATATTGAGCTGGACAGTGACCAGGTTGCCCAGGTGACGTTTGTCAGTCCCCATGCTGGCGTCCGCGAGGCCATCGAAAGCCAGTCCCAGCGTCTGCGTGACCTGTTTGCCCAGCAGGGCATGAATCTGGCGGATGTCAATGTGGCAGACCAGTCCATGGCCCAGAGCTCGGGGCAGGGTAGTGGCGGTCAGTCCCGTGACCAGCCGGATGGGGCCGTAACAGCCTGGGCCGGCAATCCGTTACCGGAGACGCCGGCGCTGGCTATCACCGAGCCGGTTTCCGGCCGTCGGGGTGCAGCGGATCGTGCGCAGGGCATTGCTTATTATGCCTGAGCCGCACTTCAGGCCGACGGGTGTGAGCATTTACCTCTGTTTCTTCTACACATCT
>DIDB01000012.1:2119-7769 GCA_002417905.1 Pseudomonadaceae bacterium UBA5811 | reverse complement strand
GCGAATACGAGCTGCAGAAGGGGCTGGTCAGCCCGGTGGAGCGGGCTGCCCGGATCAGCCGGACCGTCCGGGACATCCTCGCCCACTACCCGACGGACTGCGCGGACAGCCTGCCAGAATAACGCTCCTGATCCTTCCGGCGATCCAGCATGGACCGCCTGTTTTGCAAGATCATCGCGGGCGAGATTCCGGCCCGCAAGCTTTATGAAGATGACCTGGTCATCGCCTTTGAAGATATTGCCCCCCAGGCCCCCGTGCATTTTCTGGTGATCCCCAAAAAGCACATCGCCACCCTGCATGACCTGAGCGAAGATGACGACAAGCTGCTAGCCGGGCATATCCTGTTTACCGCCCAGAAACTGGCCGAAGAGCTTGGCTGCCAGAAAGGCTTCCGGGTCGTGATGAACTGCAACGAGTTCGGCGGCCAGACGGTCTACCATATCCACCTGCATGTGCTTGGACAGCGGCAGATGCACTGGCCACCGGGCTGAGTGCCACATCCCGGCCCCGATCTGCAACCCATCATTACCGGAGGACCGCACACAGCATGTCCCGCCCGAACCAGCGTCATTACTCACCTGCCGACCGCCTGCTGATGCAGGCGGATGCGGCCCTGCGCACCCTTCTGCCATTCAGTGGCCATCCCGGCCGGCCCTCCCCGGCTGCCGGCCGGGAAGAACATGGCCTCAGCGACCAGGAAAGCCGCCATGTGGCCGGACTGATGCGGATCAACCACACCGGAGAAGTCTGTGCCCAGGGCCTCTATCAGGGCCAGGCCCTGACAGCCCGCCTGCCCCAGGTCCGGGATAAAATGGAAACCGCCGCCGAAGAGGAAATCGACCATCTGGCCTGGTGTGAACAGCGCCTGCGCCAGCTGGACAGCCGGCCNNATCTGCTCCAGAATGGCCCGGGACTTTTCATCCTGGGGCGGCAGCTGGCCAAGATGGCTGTCCAGATGCTTGCAGACCTGGTCTTCCGTGGCCGCGACAAAGCCCAGGCTGATCCGGTCGCTGATCAGGCCGGCCCAGCGTGCTCAATCCGCTGTTTTACGGCCTGTCTTTTGGCATTGGCGCCACGGCCGGCCTGATCAGCGACCGGATCAGCCTGGGCTTTGTCGCGGCCACGGAAGACCAGGTCTGCAAGCATCTGGACAGCCATCTTGGCCAGCTGCCGCCCCAGGATGAAAAGTCCCGGGCCATTCTGGAGCAGATGCGGCTGGATGAAGCCCGTCACTCCACCATGGCGCTCCAGTCCGGTGGTGCCCGCTTCCCCCTGCCGGTCAAGCTGGGCATGAGCCTGATTGCCAGGGTGATGACCAAAACCACCTACCGCATCTGAAACAGAAAAGGCGCCTTCCGGCGCCTTCTGCGGGTTGTGCCCTGCAGGCCGTCAGCTGCCCATGTTCCGGGTCATGTTGCGGGCATAAAAAATTTCCAGCATTTCATGGCGGAGCCGTTTTTCCACCTGCCGGCGCTGCGCCACCGACAGGGTGCAGGTAGCATCACCAAACAGATAATTGTCCAGCTCAAAATCCTTGAGCAGCATCTTGGTGTGGAACAGGTTTTCCTGATAGACGTTGACATCCGTCATCTGGTAGGCCGCCCGGGTGTCTTCGGACAGGTAGTTCTGGATCGAGTTGATCTCATGATCAATAAAGTGCTTGCGGCCCTCGACATCCCGGGTAAAGCCCCGCACCCGGTAATCGACGGTAACGATATCCGAATCAAACTGGTGGATCAGGTAATTCAGGGCTTTCAGCGGTGAAATGACCCCGCAGGTGGACACGTCGATATCCACCCGGAAGGTGGCAATCCCCTCAACCGGATGGATTTCCGGGTAGGTGTGCACCGTGATATGACTCTTGTCCAGATGGCCGAGAATGGTTTCCCGCAGCGGCCCGGGTGACTCCTCGATCTGGCTTTCGGTCGGCGTGACCGGCTGCTCGGATATCAGGATAGTCACGCTGGCCCCTTGGGGGTCATAGTCCTGGCGGGCAATATTGAGAATATTGGCTCCAATGATGTCGACCACATCGGTGAGAATCTGCGTCAACCGCTCGGCATCGTATTCCTGGTCGATATATTCGACATAGGCCTGCTGGTCCTCGGGGGTTTCGGCATAGCAGATGTCATAGATGTTGAAGCTCAGGGTTTTGGTCAGGTTGTTGAACCCATGCAGCTTTAGTTTGCTTTTCACCATCGGAAATCTCTTAACAAGCGGCTCTGCCGCACAGTTGAGCCTGCCCGTCAGCCACTGGCAGCGGCTGCGTAGGGCGATGAACACCTCTTCGCACTGGCGATTATGGATGTACGTGTTTAAAACAGGGTGACCGGCACCGGCGGGGGCGGATTATGCAGATCCATGCCCGCCCCTGCCAATACCGGTCGCCGGCTCAGTCCCTGGCCGGATCAATAATCTCGTAATCATGGGTGATGCTGACCCCGCCCCGGGCCAGCATGATCGAGGCCGAACAGTATTTTTCGGCGGAAAGCTCAACGGCCCGCCGTACCTGGGCCTCCTTGAGGCCCCGCCCCCGGACAACAAAGTGCAGGTGAATCCGGGTAAATACTTTGGGTTCAGTATCGGCCCGCTCAGCCTCCAGGAAAGTCTCGCAGCCCTCTACCGGCTGGCGGGATTTCTTCAGGATGCTGACCACATCAAAGCTGCTGCAGCCTCCCAGGCCAATCAGCACCATCTCCATGGGCCGGATGCCCAGATTGCGACCACCCGCCTCGGGTGGACCGTCCATGACCACCGTGTGTCCACTCCCCGACTCGGCCAGAAACATGGCCTCGCCGGTCCACTGAATACGTGCCTTCATCCGTCATGCGCGAGAAACCTCAGGCCAAGGCCCGGGCCGGGATAGCACGGCAGCCAGGGCTGCCCCCTCTCGCTCTCCTCTGTCCGGCTATCTTGTCTGGCTTACGCCCCATGGGCAGCGCGGAGGCAGCGCCATGCAGCTCCAGCGGGCGAGACTACCTGTCCGCACCAGGATATGCACCCTGAAAACCGGCAGACAGCCGGACAACAGGCCCTTCAGCCGCTGATCCCGACGGTCCGGGCAAAGGCATCAAGATCCACATGATCCTCAAGAATGGCCCCACCCGCCATGTCCAGCAGGTACAGATCGCCCAGTTCAGCATGCCGCTCACTGTCCGGCGGACAGCGCTTGAGCTGCCGCTCTCCGCTGGCAGCCAGGAAATGATTGACCTTGGCCAGCAGGGCCAGGTTAACCGCAGGTGTACTCATGGATTTTTCCCATTCCGGTTCAGGCGCTGCCAAGCATGGGGAAAACCGCTATATCAATCAATATACCGATAATGAAAAAAACAGACGCCCCACCCGAAACCCCAGGCTGACACGGAACAACCTGGCCGCGCCCGGGCCGCTGGCCTGCCAGAAAACTGGCACAATGCCATCAGTCCGGACGGAGTGCCGGCCAGTTCAGCGTAAAGTTGACGCCAAATACGGATAAAACCGGGGAGCAATCTTTATAACTAACTGATTAACAAAATATTTATAAAGATGGCCCTTCCCTTGCTAAGGCTCTCCCATGCAGCGCAATCTGGATCATGCTGTTCGGGGAATGAACATGCCGCAACTCAAACAGGACAGTAACCTCATTGATTTCGATATCAGCCGGCTGGGTCTAGAACTGGGCTGGCGGAATCCATCCCTCACCGCCCTGCTGAAAACACTGGCAGGCCTGTACCGCAGCCTGACCCTGCAGCTGCAGAGCAGTCTGGAACTGCAGACCATCCTGCAGCTGTTTCTGGACAGCGTGGGCGAACTGATTCCGCTGGATGGCCTGCGCTACCTGAATCCGCCGGGCCAGCTGGACCTGGCTCTTGGCCTCGAAGCCGGGCACACGGCCAGCTACCGGCTGAGCCTGGGCCAGGAACCCCTGGGCGAACTGGTTTTCCGGCGGCACAGTGCTTTTGAGGAGTTTGAGCTGCAGCGGCTGGAAGTCCTGCTGCCCACCCTGCTGTTTCCCCTGCGCAATGCCCTGTGCTATCACCGGGTACTGATGGAGGCCATCTGCGATCCGCTGACCGGCATTGGCAACCGGATCGCCATGAACCAGACCCTGCAGCGGGAAATTGAACTGGCCCACCGCCAGCCGGAGCGGCCACTGTCCCTGCTGATGCTGGATATTGACCACTTCAAGAGTGTCAATGACCAGCATGGCCACCAGTGCGGCGACCAGGCCCTGAAAGCAGTGGCCAGCACCCTGAAAGCACAGCTGCGCAGCATGGACCTGCTGTTCCGCTTTGGCGGCGAGGAATTCCTGGTACTGCTCTCCAACACCTCCGCAACCGGTGCGGTACAGGTCGGCGAACGGCTCTGTCTGGGCATCCATAACCTGGCATTCCAGCATGCCGGCCAGCGCGTGCCGCTTTCAGTCAGTATCGGCTGTGCCACCTATCAGCCCCCGGAAAGCCTGGATAACCTGCTGGACCGGGTTGATGCGGCGCTCTACACAGCCAAGCGTAACGGCCGCAACCAGCTGTACAGGGCGCCCTGACAGGCCTCAGCGGTCCCGGCGGAAACCCGGGCGCTGCCCGTCCTCACCAGGCGCCGGACGGCGTTTCGGCCCGGAAGGCCGGGCAGACGGTTCCCGGCGTCCAGCAACCACCTCCCCCCCCCGGGTCGGGGCTGCCGGACGGCGCTCCCTGACCGGAGCCCGGGGTTCATCGGCCTCATGGGCCGGACGCAGCACTCTGGGCCGCGCGCCCTTCGACAGTGGCCGGCTGGCTTTACGCTGCAGCCGCTCCAGTTTTTCCCGGACCTTGGTCCGCACTTCTGGCAATGCCACTGGCGTCAGCCCCACCTCCTGGCTAAGCACATCTACCTCGGCCTGGGCCATTTCCCGCCAGCGGCCCATGGGCAGATCCGAAGTCAGAAACACCGGTCCGAAGCGGACCCGCTTCAGCCGGCTGACCACCACGCCCTGGGATTCCCAGAGCCGCCGGACCTCCCGGTTACGGCCCTCCATCACCACGCAGTGGAACCAGTGATTCAGACCCTCGCCACCGGGTGCTTTCTGTACATCAGTGAAGCGGGCCGGACCATCATCCAGCANNCCGGCCCGGAGCCGGTCCAGCATCTCCTCGTCCACGTCGCCCCGTACCCGCACCGCATATTCGCGGTCCATTTCATAGGAAGGATGCATCAGCCGGTTGGCCAGCTCGCCATCCGTCGTAAACAGCAGCAGCCCGGTGGTATTGATGTCCAGCCGGCCGATATTGATCCAGCGCCCCTCCCGCAGCCTGGGCAGCCGGGCAAATACCGTGGGCCGGCCCTCCGGATCGTCCCGGGTACAGATCTCCCCTTCCGGCTTGTTGTAGATCAGCACCCGGCGCAGCACCGGGGCCGCAGCCTCCCGCTGCAGCAGCCGGTCATCCAGACTGATGGCATCGCCCGCACCAACCCGCTGGCCCAGGCTGGCCACCACGCCATTGACCCGGACCCGGCCGGCACTGATCCAGCCCTCGGCCTCCCGGCGCGAGCCCAGTCCGAAGCGGGCCAGCACCTTCTGCAGTTTTTCACCCGTGATGGGCGGGTTGTCAGACGGTTGCGGAAATTCGTTGCTCATACAGGCACCTCCCGGTGGGCCCCAGTCAGAGGAAAAAGGTCGCGCATCATACGC
>DIDB01000012.1:0-2035 GCA_002417905.1 Pseudomonadaceae bacterium UBA5811 | reverse complement strand
GGCCGCCTTGCGGACACATCTGTTTTCAGACCAGCGCAGCCAAGGCCGCCGCGCTGGCCTCCCGGATCGCTGCCCAGTCCCCGCGGGCCAGCGACCGGGCATCAATCATCCAGCTGCCGCCCACACACATCACGCTGGCCTGGGCCATATAGTGGGCGGCATTGGTGGCAGTAATCCCTCCCGTTGGACAGAAACGTACTCCCGGAAACGGCCCCGTCAGGGCCCGGATGGCCGCCACGCCACCACAGGCCTCCGCCGGGAACAACTTGAAACGCCGGTAGCCCAGCCCATGGGCCTGCATCAGCTCCGAAGCGGTGGCAATGCCCGGCAGCAGCGGCACCGGCGCCCGGACCCCCGCCTCCAGCAGCTCCCGGGTAATACCTGGCGAGACCAGAAACTGGGCGCCAGCCTCAACGCATTGCGCCAGCATGGCCGGGTCCAGCACCGTGCCTGCACCAATGCACAGCTCGGGCCTGGCCTGGCGCAGCTGGCGGATTGCCGTCAGGCCGTGGGCCGAACGCAAGGTAATTTCCAGGGTACGGATGCCCCCTTCCGCCAGGGCATCAGCCAGTGGCAGGATCTGTGATGCCGCACCGATGGTAATCACCGGCAGGATGCGGGCCTGCTCGCACAGCTGTTCGATCAGCCCGGCTTTCTGTTCCATGTTCATGGCAGCGCTCTCCAGCCTCAGGGGCACCAGTAAATTTCCAGTGGATACTGCAGAAAGGCCCGGACCGGGCTCTGCAACGGATCAGCCTGCAGTGCCTGGCGCAGGGTTTCCAGCTTGCGCGGCCCCTGGATGGCCAGGCACTGCAGGCGGGCACTGGCCAGCAGTGGCCAGGTCAGGCTGAGCCGGACATGGGGTGCCACCGGGGCCTGCATCACCAGACAGCACTCCGGGCAGTCCGGACTGAGGCCACGGGCCAGCAGCGGGCTGCCGGGAAACAGCGACGCGGTATGACCATCCTCCCCCATGCCCAGCACCAGGGCATCCACCGGCCACGGCAGGCCAGCCAGCTGCTGGCTGGCCCGGGCGGCGGCCGCTTCCGGCGTCAGACCGGGCTGGTAAAACCCCACCAGCCGGGCCGGTGCCGCAGCCTGCTGCAACAGATGGCAGCGCAGTAATCCCTCATTGCTGTCCGGATGGCCGGGTGGTACCCAGCGCTCATCCACCGGACTGACCGTCACCTGGCGCCAGTCCAGGGGCTGGCGGGACAGCTGCTCCAGAAAGGCAACCGGACTGCGCCCGCCAGAAACCAGCAGGCTGGCCGTCCCATGCGCCCGGATTCCTGCAACCAGCGCCCGGGATACAGCCCCGGCCAGCACCCGGGCCTGATGCGCCGGGTCCGGAAAGCGGTGGATCAGCACGCCAGGCGGCAGCTCCAGGTTCAGCCCGGTCATGGCCTGCCCTCCTGCTCAAGCGCCAGCGCCGCGCCCTGCAGGCCGGTCCATGGGGCGGTCACCAGCCGTACCGGAATACGGGCCAGGTAGTCGCGGATCCAGCCCTTGTCCAGCAGGGCCTGGCAAAAGCCACTGCCCAAAAAGAAACCGCTGAAATGCGGCAGCAGACCACCGGCCAGATCAATGCCCCCGCGGGCACCGAAGGTCAGGGCCGCATTACTGACCACCCGGCCCAGCCACTGGCAGAACTGCTCCAGGGTTGCCCAGGCAGCCTGATCACCCAGCGCAGCGGCAGCACTGATTTCCGCGGCTGACTGCAGTGGAGCAGCCAGCCCCTCCAGCTGGCAGACCGCCCGGTACAGCCGGGGCAGCCCGGGGCCGCTCAGCACCGACTCGGCTTCCAGCGCCGGTTGCTGGCGGGCCAGAATCTGCCACAGGCTGGCTTCCCGGCCAGAACCCACCGGCAGGAAAACATGGCCACCCTCCCCGGGCAGCACGTTCCAGCGGCCTCCGGCTCCAGGCAGCAGGGCCGCCCCACCCAGTCCGGTACCCGGCCCGATCACCACCCGGGGCTGGCCGGCAACCGCCTCACCGGGCCGTACCCCAAGCACGCCCCCGGCCGCCGCCACGGGGG
>DIDB01000208.1 GCA_002417905.1 Pseudomonadaceae bacterium UBA5811 | reverse complement strand
AGCTGATATCCAGCCGGGCCAGGGGTTGGGGCAGCTGGATCAGCAGGCCACCCTGCCGGCCAGTAAAGCCGGCTGCCGCCAGCAGGGGGCAGGGCTGATCGGCCAGAAATTCGCCACCTTGCGGGCCGGCCTGCAGGTGGATGGCGGGGATCTGTCCCGGCTGGGCCAGGTCAATGGCCCAGCCGTGTAGCTGGTTGCTTTGTGGGTCATGGTGAACAACGCCAACGGGCTGGCAGGTGTCCGGGCTGGCGGCCAGCAGCCGCAGTACCAGACCCAGCTCTCCGGGCTGGTCAATGTCGGCCAGCTGGGCCAGGACCCGCTGTTGCAGTTCGCCGGGATTACACAGCCGCTGGCTGTTGTACCAGTACTGCTGGCGCAGGGCTGGCTCTGCCGGGAAGTCGCGCAGGGCGGCCTGCAGGTAGCGGTCCAGCTGTTCCGGAGAGGCTATTTTTTCGAGACACTGTCCTAGCAGGGCGCGAAGATTGGCCATACCCAGCAGTTTTGCGCAGGCACTGGCCAGCGGCAGCAGGGCTAACCGGGGCTGATGTTGCTGGAGCTGTTCAATGCCGAGACGGATCAGGGCTTCATTGCGCTGTTCGGCAACTTGCCATTGCAACCAGGGTGGCGGCGGTCCGGCCATGGTTTCCACGGGCCTGATGGGGTCTGGCAAGGGAAACTGGTGCATGCAGATACCAACAGCGAGGCAGAGTAGAAAAACGGACATTTCCTGAAGGTTCCAAGCCAGAACCCTCAAGAAATGCCCCGGTCTTGCGACCAGAGCATTTTTACCGCGTTACCGCAGCAAGGCTAAGCCTGGAAGGCTTCCGCCTCAGGAAGCGCTGCTGTCAGTACCGACGATCAGTACAGGCATCACGTCAACGCTTGCATCTTGGGCTTCTTGCGAGCTGGCAAAGTCAGCAACCACTTCTGCACGGGTTGTTCCGTTGCTCAGTTCGTTCAGCCAGAAGCTGACGCCTTCGTAATCGCCCGCACGGCCGAAGCTGTTTTCATACAGTGCTTCGACAAACTGGGCATCACTCAGGTCGCTGCCTGTGTACTCGCTGGAGTTCATCATGTAAGTAGCGATGTCATCCAGAGAGGTACCAGCATCCAGCTGGGTCAGCCAGTAGTCAGCACCGCTGGCATCGGCCGAACGGTCGAACAGGGTTTCATACAGGCGTACCACTTCAGCTTCAGCTTCAGTACCAACCAAGGCTACGGTGCTATCGCTGCCATCACCGAACGTCAGGATTTCGGCATTGGTGATGGTGGTGGTGGAGTCAACGGTCACAGTCGTGGTGGTCGTTGTGGTGTCACCAGACGTGGTGGTTGCGGTCGATGTGGTGCTGTGGGTCGCCGTCAGCACACCATCTGTTACGCTGAAGGTGTAGTCAGATGCACTGCCCGCCAGCTGGACGGTGTCATAGCCGTCACCAGTATTCACGGTGTCATTGCCATCACCAGCCACGATAGTGTCGTTGCCACCGGCAGTGGTTACAGAGTCATTGCCGGCACCGCCTTCAATCAGCACTGCGTTGTCGTTGTAGGTGGTGATGATGTCATTGCCCGCACCGGTGACCAGAACGGTTTCTTCTGCACTGGTGGGCAGGTCAACGGTCAGGTTTACATTGCCGTCATCATTACCGTTGCTTTGCAGCACGAACACACTAGCCGTAGCCAGTGCGGCATCTGGCAAGTTTATGGTGATGTCGTTCGAAGTATTGCTGCTGGCAAGCGCTTCACCATCAAGCACTACTGCAGAAGCGCCTGCTGTTACGGAAGGACTAGTGCCATCCCAAGTGGCGACGACGCTGCCATCACCCAACAAGGCTTGGATAGCTGCTTCAGTGGTAGCGCTGATAATACCATCACTTACTTGGCTTGCTACTGCGCTTTCAAAATCACTGGCAGATGTATAGTTAGCCATTAAATTTCTCTCCTGAGGGGTAGCCTGCAGCTACCCGTAAGCAGTTAAAATTCAGCGTTTGCTGAAAATTTTCACGGTTTTCAGGTCATTCCAAGGGGAAGCAGGAGGAGAAACCTGGGCAGCCTTGGGAGTAACGACAAGATTAAGTGCGACAAGCTGTTCGGTACCATGTTTTCCGGACAGCTCCTGTTCCGGTAGGATATTTACCGGGGGATTCCCAGTAAACACCACCTGTCCGGAAAGCTGATAATGTCCGGCTTTCGGGCCGGTCAGGGTAAAAGCGACGGTGGTAATGGGGCGGGCTTGGCGGCGGGTTCCTACGTACTGGCCGGCCAGGCCAACCATGGGTTCACTATTGCCAGTGCGGCACATATAGGCCAGGTCAACGCCTTCCGGCTGATCGAGCCAGGAAATGGCAAAGCCTTCTAGGCGCAGTGCCGTGCCCGGCTGGCCCAGCCAGCCACCGGTAATGCAGACATCGCCCAAGCGTTCGACATGCCCAGCTAACTGTAGGGGGCAGGCTGTTGGTTCTGGCTGCTCCGGGGGGTGAGTTACGCTTTGGCTTTTTGCTAGCTTCTCAGGCCCACCCTTCTGGGGGTGGGTATCAATCTGGTCGATTTCCAGTTTAAGGCAGTTCAGGGCCACGCCTTCCGGATGGTACTCCGTCACTAGTACGCTGGCCTGGGCGCCCTTGACCCGGACAATGGTGTAGTCCCCGTCCCGCAGCAGCGTGTTACGGCTAACCCCCTCACCCGGAAAGAAGTCCACTGTCCCTTTGCCAATCGGGGCCTGATGCAGGCTGATGCAGCTTTTGGTGGGCTCATTACTGGTGTAGCGGAAGATGTACATTCCGACATCCAGAACAGCGATCCGTGAGGAAACTTTCAGACTGGGTACACTGGGCATAACGGGTATCAGGGCCTTATTGGGTCAGTTGCCATATCGGGTAGCAAAGATACAGCATCATCCATGATCAGTGGAGGCGCATCCTTGCATAGGAAAATCAGCCTTGAAAAGGCTTTTGCCTCCAGTCATACGGTTTTTTTTTGCAAAAATTGACGCCGTTCAAATGGTTGCTGATTCTTTGGCAAGCCACTTTGAGCAGTGCGTTCGCTGTCCTGGCTACAAGTTAGCCGGAATTTCCGGTGCTGCCATGCTTAACTGAGCTATAAGACTGTTGCTGGCAGATTCTGTTCCGTCGATTTTCAGGAAAGTTTGCGTGAATATTCTGCTGATCCATCAAAATTTTCCGGGCCAGTTCAAACATCTGGCCACTTTTTTGCGCAACAAGGGGCATCAGGTTGTCGGGTTAGGTCATGATCACTTGCAGCCAACTACAGATGGTTCGGTGCGGACCTACCATCTGCAGCGGGGCAGTACTTCGGGTATCCATCCCTGGGCCCAGGAATTTGAGAGCAAGGTGATCCGTGGAGAGGGTTGCCTGCTGGCCTTGCAGCGGCTACGGAATTCCGGTTTTGTGCCTGAGGTGGTGTTTGCTCATCCCGGCTGGGGGGAGGTGATGTTTCTCCGGCTGGTCTTTCCTGAAGCCCGGCTGGTCTGCCTGATGGAGTATTTTTATCGGGCAGAAGGGCAGGATCTGGGTTTTGACCCGGAGTTTCCGAAGCCTTCTCTGGATACGCTAGCCCGGCTGTCCGGCAAGAACGCCAATCTGCTGCTGGCCATGGAGGCGATGGATTTCGGGGTGGCGCCGACTCCCTGGCAGGCTTCACGGCTGCCTGACTGGGCCCTGCCGAAGGTGCGGCTGATCCATGAGGGTATTGATACGAAATATTGCTGTACCTTAGACACATCTTCGAGCCAACGAC
>DIDB01000117.1 GCA_002417905.1 Pseudomonadaceae bacterium UBA5811 | reverse complement strand
AATCCAGCATCGCCTGCAATCTGGCGGCTGTCAGTGCTGCCCAGGGGTACCGCACCCTGCTGCTGGATCTGGATGCCCAGGCCAATGCCAGCCACTACCTGACCGGGCTGGCCGCCGGGGCGCTGCCGGTGGGGATGGCTGACTTTTTCCGCACGGTCCTGTCGGCCGGGCCGCTGGCCAAAAAGGCCCGGCCCCCCATTGTGGAAACCCCGTTTGACAACCTGCACCTGATCAGCGCCTCGCCCGAGCTGGCCGAGCTGCAGCCCAAGCTGGAAGCCAAGCACAAGATCAACCGGCTGCGCAAGCTGCTGGATGCACTGGGGGATGAGTATGAACGGATTTATCTGGATACGCCCCCGGCCCTGAATTTTTATACGGTATCGGCCCTGATTGCGGCGGACCGCTGCCTGATCCCCTTTGACTGCGATAGCTTCTCCCGGCTGGCCCTGTACAGCCTGCTGGAAGAAATTGCGGATCTGCAGGAAGAGCACAACGAGGCGCTGCAGGTGGAGGGCATTGTGGTCAACCAGTTCCAGCCCCGGGCCACACTACCCCAGACCATGATTGATGAGCTGGTGGCCGAGGGACTGCCGGTGCTGCCGGTCTATCTGTCCAGTTCGGTGAAAATGCGCGAGTCGCACCAGCTGTGCCAGCCGCTGATCCATCTGGAGGCCCGGCACAAGCTGAGCCAGCAGTTTGTCGAACTGCACGACCTGCTGGAGCGGGCCAGCTGAGTTTTAGTGGATCACCCGCAGGTGGACTGTCCAGCCACCGGGCTTCTGCCAGGAGCGGGCCGTCGCGCAGGTGCAGCGGGTTGCCCGGTAACCGCCAGGCCACCAGGGCTGTCTTCAGCCTGGTCCTCAGGGCAGTTTTCGGGCCTGGGGTCAAGGGTGGGTTGCTCAGCATGACCAGGTATTCCGGCCCGCCTGCTTGGCCCGGTACATGGCAGCGTCGGCCTGTTGCATCAGGCCATCGGCAGTGGTTGCACTGCCCGGATAAACCGCAATGCCAAGACTGAGGCTGACCTGCAGCGGCTGCTCGCCCACTGTAATGGGTGTGCTGAACTGCTCCAGCAGCCGCCGGCAAACCTCCTCGGCATTTTTTTCCGGAACGGCTCCGGGCAGCAGGATGATAAATTCGTCACCTCCCTGGCGGATCACCAGATCAGCCGACCGGATTGAGGCCTGGAGCAGGCTGGCCACCTGTTTCAGATACGCATCTCCCTGGTTGTGGCCGTAGGTGTCATTGATGGTCTTGAAGTGGTCAACATCAATAAAGACCAGCGCCAGCTCCTGGTGCTCATCCAGCAGCCGTTGCAGCTGCTCGGTCAGAAAGCGCCGGTTGGGCAGGTCGGTCAGGGCATCATGATAGGCCATATGCCGGATCTGCTCCTGGCTCTGCCGCAGCCGGGTAATGTCCCGGAAGGCAATGACGGTACCGGCAATCTGGCCATGGCTGCCGGTCAGGGGGGCGGCATTGAGGCCCACGGGAAAGATCTGGCCATCCTTGCGGCAGAAAAATTCGCTTTCACTGTGATACGGCTGGCCATCCAGGATAACCTGGAGAATGGGACACTGGGTAGCCGTGCTGGCCGGGTGATGATGGAACCGATCGTGGGCCTCCTGGCCCATGATTTCCTGGCGGGTCCAGCCCAGCAGGCGCTCGCCTTCGGGGTTGATTTCTGCCACCCGGCCTTTCCGGTCAAGGACAATCACCCCCTCGCCCAGGTTGTCAGTGATTTCCTGGTGAAGCAGGGCCGCCTGGAGAATCTGCTGCTGCAGCTGCTGGCGGCTGGCCAGCAGCTGGGCCAGCCCGCCCAGACCTGCCAGCAGCAGCGGAATCCCCAGTACGGGCACTGCGCTGCGGGCCAGCCGGGCCAGTGGCAGTGCCTGTTCAGGAATCAGTGAAACCACTTTCCACTGATAGCTGGCATCCGGGTGGTCCGGACTGGCCGAAGCCCGGTCAGCGGCCTGCAGGGGCTGGACAGTGGTGTAGACATACAGTCCATGGCGCCCACGGGTATGGCCAGACAGCTGGTTTTGCATGGTCTTCCAGACTTCCGGCTCTTTCCTGGCAAAACCGCCCGGCTGGCCGTACATGAAGCCCCATTCCTGCTCCGGCTGCGGGGAGACCAGCCAGTCTCCATCACGGTTGAGCAGCAGGGCCGGATAGTCATGGCCCATGCTCTGGCGGAAGCGGTCCAGCAGGATCTGGCCCTGCAGGTTAAGAATCAGCACTCCGGCGGGTTGGCCCTGCCCGTCTGGCAGCAGGGTTCCGAAACGGATCATTGGCTTGTGGGGCTGCAGGATCTGGCCATTCTCAATGCTGAGATCCAGTGGTGAAACGTAGATCTCACCCTCCGCCAGTTGCAGGGTTTCCCTGACGTAGTAGCGATCAGCCTTGTTCTGCAGTTGGGCTTCGGGTACGGCGACCGGCTGGCCATTGACCAGGTTGAGCCGGATAATCTCCATGCCCCGGCAGTCCAGGTAACGGATTGTGTTATAGAGCGGCTTGCCCACCAGAAAGGCCTGGAACAGGCCAGTGACAGCCTGACGGCTGGCCGGGCTGTCCTGAAGGGCCAGTTGCCGGAGCGCAGGCGTTCCGGCCAGCATCAGCAGATCCGAGTTGATCAGGCTGATATAGCTGTCCAGCTCATTGGCGGCGATGGCGACCCGGGCGGTCTCGCGGGCTTCCAGTGTGTTCTGTTCTGCTTCGTTATACAGGGTCAGCAGCAGGGCCAGCAGCAGGATGACCACTACCAGCAGTCGCAGGAAAATCCGGAGAAACAGGGCCGGCAGGAGAGGGGATCAGTCTGGGGCAGGCATGCTGTCTGCAATGGATACGGTCTCAATGTTTATGCTGGCATTGTAGACCGTCGCCGGCAGGCCGGATGTTATACAGGTCAGCTTCTTGAAAAACGGCCCGGAGCGGTTATGTTGGGGCCGTTATAAATGTGGCCAGCCGGAGGGGTCTGTAGCCTGATGAACCTGAATGCTGACCTGGCCAATTTCATGCTGACCGCCGTGCTGAGTTTTCTGACGGGACTGGAGCTGAAGGCCTACAAGATCAAGTTTCATGAAAACAGTTCGGAAAGCTTTTTTGGTACGGCCCGGACTTATACCTTTACCGGGATTCTGGGCTTTGTGCTGTACAAGATTGATCCGGTCAATGTGGTGGTCTATGCCATTGGCTTTATCAGTATCACGGCCCTGTACCTGTTGTTCTTCCGCCAGCTGCTGGACAAGGGCAAGCACAGCATCGTGCTGTATCTGGTGCTGATGCTGGTATACAGCCTTGGCCCGCTGAGCATCCTCTATTCGCTGTGGGTGCCATCGCTGCTGTTTGTCTCGATCCTGTTTGTTCTCAATGCCAAATCCCGGCTGCTGGATTTTGCCTCGGGCATCAATACCTATGAGTTCGAGACGCTCGGCAAGATGATTCTGCTGTCGGCAGTGATCCTGCCGCTGCTGCCGGATGACAGCAAGATTCCCTATGTCGGGATCTCCTTTTACAAGATCTGGCTGACGGTGGTGGTCATTTCCGGTATTTCCTATGCCGGCTATCTGGTCCAGAAATATCTTTTTCCGTCACGGGGCCTGTTCCTGACCGGGCTGATTGGCGGCACCTATTCGTCCACGGCGAGTACGGTGGTACTGGCCAAAAAGGCCCGGATGGCGCCGGGCAATCCGATGATCACGGCGGCCATCATCTCGGCAACCGGCATGATGTATATCCGGCTGCTGGTGATTGCCTTTGTCTTTAATCCGCAGATCGCGAAAATCGTACTGGCCCCCTTCCTGTTTTTTATCCTGCTCAGCGCCCTGGCAACCTTCTATTACTACCGGGCCGGTACAAAAATCAGCAATGAACCTGTCACCGAAGACAGTAATCCGCTGGAGCTGGGCACGGCCTTTGTCTTTGCCGGCCTGTTTGTGCTGATGATGATGGTGACCCATGTTGTGGTACTGAACTACGGGGCCGGCGGGCTGAAACTGCTATCCCTGATAGTCGGCTTTACCGATATTGACCCCTTTATCCTGTCGCTGCTGACCGGCCACTATGTGATTGGCAGCCAGCAGGTAGCGGCGGCCATTATTATTGCGGCAGGCAGCAACAATGTTCTTAAGGCCCTGTATGCGCTCTGGTTTGGCTCCCGGGAGCGGACCCTGGCCAGCTTTGTCTGGCTGGCCTTGCTGGGCGGACTGACCATTGCCTGCGGGGCACTGATGGCCGCCTGGCCCGCCTCAGTGGCCTGCAGTCTGCAGCAGGGTATCGGCCAGGCTTTCCAGGGTTTGCTGGCGCTCGGTCTGCCCGGTCCGGAAACCGGGGTTCAGGGCTGACCATTCCGGCCGGCCCCGGGCCCGCTCCAGGATGTCCGGCAGCCGGCCCTGCTGCCAGTCCTGCGCCTGGGGGCTTTCCAGATGGATACGCTGCTGGGCCGCATGACCCCGGGTGGCCAGGGCCGTCAGCAGCTGGCGCTGGCGCAGGGCCAGCAGGCACAGCACGCTTTCATCCACT
>DIDB01000029.1:5140-5482 GCA_002417905.1 Pseudomonadaceae bacterium UBA5811 | reverse complement strand
CGGCCCCATGCCAGACCCCACCCCGCCCCGGCTGCCCGCCAGCATCTGCCGCGCCTACGATATCCGGGGCATTGTCGGCGACAGCCTGACTCCGGAAGCCGCCTACTGGATCGGCCGGGCCATCGGCTCCGAAAGCCTGGCCGCCGGTGAGCCCCATGTCAGTGCCGGCCGGGATGGCCGCCTGTCCGGCCCGGAGCTGGCCAGTGCCCTGATCCGCGGGCTGGCCGACAGTGGCTGCCAGGTCAGTGATATCGGCATGGTGCCGACCCCGGTCCTGTACTACGCCACCCATGTACTGGAGGGCCGCTCCGGAGTGATGCTGACCGGCAGCCACAATCCGCC
>DIDB01000029.1:0-5098 GCA_002417905.1 Pseudomonadaceae bacterium UBA5811 | reverse complement strand
CGGACTATAACGGCTTCAAGATTGTCATTGCCGGCGATACCCTGGCCAATGAGCAGATCCAGCGGCTGCGCCAGCGCATTGATACCGCCAGCCTGACCAGCGGCCCGGCGGGCCAGGTACGGGCCGTGGACCTGCAGGAGCGTTATATCCAGCGCATTGCCGGGGATATCCATCTGCAGCGGCCCCTGAAGGTGGTGGTGGACTGTGGCAACGGTGTGGCCGGCGAAATCGCCCCCGGACTGCTGCAGGCGCTGGGCTGTCAGGTGATTCCCATGTTCTGCGAGGTGGACGGCCACTTTCCCAACCACCACCCGGACCCCGGCAAGCCGGAAAACCTGCGGGATCTGGTCGCCCGGGTCCAGGCTGAACAGGCCGACCTCGGGCTGGCCTTTGATGGCGATGGCGACCGGGTGGGCGTGGTGACCGAGCAGGGCCAGATCATCTACCCGGACCAGCTGCTGATGCTCTGCGCCCGGGATGTGCTGGCCCGCAATCCCGGCGCGGAAATCATTTTCGATGTGAAATGCACCCGGCGCCTGCCCCAGCTGATCGCGGCCTGCGGAGGCCGGCCACTGATGTGGAAAACCGGCCATTCGCTGATCAAGAAAAAGATGAAGGAAACCGGGGCGCTGCTGGCCGGAGAAATGAGCGGTCACCTGTTCTTCCAGGAGCGCTGGTACGGTTTTGATGATGGCCTGTACAGCGCAGCCCGGCTGCTGGAAATCCTCGCCGCCGATGCCCGCCCGGCCAGTAAGGTGTTCAGTGATTTTCCGGTGGATGTCTCGACCCCTGAAATCAATGTACCGGTCACCGAGGACAGCAAGTTTTCCCTGATCGGAGCCCTGCAGCGCCAGGCCCGGTGGGGCGACGGGGCCAGGGTAGCCACCCTGGATGGCGTCCGGGTGGACTTTCCCGAAGGCTGGGGGCTGGTCCGGGCCTCCAACACCACCCCGGTACTGGTGCTGCGCTTTGAGGGCCGTACGGCGGAAGAGCTCCGCCGGATCCAGACCCTGTTCCGGGAGCAGCTGCTTGGGGTTGCTCCTGACCTTAACCTGCCGTTCTGACGTGTGGAGTCCAGCATGACCCTCAGCCATGAAGCTGCTACCCGGTTCGCCCAGATCCTCTCCGAGGCGCTGCCCTATATCCGCCGTTTTGCCGGCAAGACCCTGGTGGTCAAATACGGCGGAAACGCCATGGAAAGCGACGAGCTGAAAACCGGCTTTGCCCGCGACATCGTGATGATGAAAACCGTTGGCATCAACCCGGTGGTGGTTCACGGAGGCGGGCCGCAGATCGGCGACCTGCTGCAGCGCCTGAACATTGAAAGCCGCTTTGTGGATGGCATGCGGGTGACCGACAGCCAGACCATGGATGTGGTGGAAATGGTGCTGGGCGGCCAGGTGAACAAGGATATCGTCAACCTGATCAACCACCACGGCGGCAAGGCCATCGGCCTGACCGGCAAGGATGCCCGGCTGATCATGGCCCGCAAGCTGCGGGTCAGCCGCCAGACTCCGGACATGATCCAGCCGGAAATCATTGATATCGGCCAGGTGGGTGAAGTGGCGGACGTCAACACCGAGCTGCTGGACATGCTGGTCCAGGGTGACTTTATTCCGGTGATTGCGCCCATCGGGGTCGGCGAGAGCGGCGAGTCCTACAATATCAATGCCGACCTGGTGGCCGGCAAGGTGGCTGAAGCCCTGCAGGCCGAGAAACTGATGCTGCTGACCAACATTGCCGGCCTGATGGACAGGCAGGGCAAGGTCCTGACCGGACTGTCCACCGCCCAGGTGGATGCCCTGATTGCCGACGGCACCATTTATGGCGGCATGCTGCCCAAAATCCGCTGTGCCCTGGAGGCGGTGCAGCACGGCGTGACCAGCGCCCACATCATTGATGGCCGGGTACCCCATGCGGTGATGCTGGAAATCTTTACCGATACCGGGGTTGGCACCCTGATCACCAACCGGCTGTAAGCCGGTTACTGGCTGGTGCTGGCCGGTCCCTGCAGTACCAGCAGCCGGGCCCGGTCAGCGGCATAAGACTGCTCGGCGCTCTGGCGGAGCTGGCGGTAACGCTCAATGCCCTGTGCCAGCCGGGCCTGTTCCTGGTCAAGCTGCGCCAGCCGCTCACGGATATAGTCCGGCACATCAGCACCCGCCCGCTGGCTGTCACCGGCCTGCTGCTGCAGCCGGGACTGCAGCGCGGCCACCGAAGTCTGGCTGGCCCGGGCCACTGCAATCAGGCTGTCAATCTCGGCCAGTTTGCGGGTCCGGGCCTGATCGACATCCGCCACACTGGAATACAGCAGCAGCAACTGCCGGTCCTGCAGCTGCTGCTGTTTCCGGGCCTGCTGCTGGCGAAACTCTTCCGCTGAGGGCGCAGGTGGCACCGTCTGGACAACCACCGCCTGCTCATTCAGCACTTCATACCCACGGCCAATATACTGCGGCGGTACACCCGAACGGTTGACCACCACCCCGCCGTGGTCATCCAGATAACGGTAAAACAGGACCGGCCCGCCCGCAGCGGCCCAGCCCGGCAGGGCCACTCCCAGCAGGAGCAGCAGGAATCTCAGGGCTGCTCCGGCCATGGTTTTTCCTGTTCTGGTCAGCTAGACGCCATACTGCGCCCGATACGCCTCAATGGCCGGTAAATAGTGCTTGAGCCGGGCATCGGATACCAGATAGTCCATCACCTGATTCAGTGACACAATGCTGATTACTGGCATTAAAAAGTCCTGCTCAACTTCCTGGATGGCCGAAAGCGCGCCCTTGCCCCGTTCCTGGCGGTTAAAGGCAATCAGGGCACCTGCCGGCTCGGCTCCCTGCTGGCGGATGATCTGCACCACCTCACGGATGGCCGTACCCGCCGTAATCACATCATCCACAATCAGCGCCCGGCCTTTCAGTTCAGCCCCGACCAGACTGCCGCCCTCGCCATGATCCTTGGCCTCCTTGCGGTTAAAACACCAGGGCAGATCCCGCTGGTACTGCCCGGCCATGGCTACCGCCACAGTGGCCACCAGCGGGATGCCTTTATAGGCCGGGCCAAACAGCACATCAAACGGCAGCTGGCTGTCCTGCAGGGCCGCCGCATAAAACTGCCCCAGCCGGGCCAGGGCCGTACCCGTATTAAATAGCCCGGCATTAAAAAAATAAGGGCTGACGCGCCCCGACTTCAGGGTAAATTCGCCGAAGCGCAACACCCCGCGCTCAATGGCGAAACGGATAAAGGCGCGTTGATAATCCTGCATGAAAACAGCTCCGAAACTGGCGGTTCTGGCGGTATATACTGGGTCCGTTATGATACATGCTGAATTTTTCAGGGACCATTTATGCGGATCATCAGTGTCAATGTGAATGGTATTCAGGCAGCAGCACAGCGGGGGCTGCTCAGCTGGCTGCAGGCACAGAATGCCGATGTAATCTGCCTTCAGGACACACGCGCCTCTGCCGTGGAACTGGACGACCCCGCCTTCCAGCTGGATGGCTACTTCCTGTACGCCTGTGACAGCGAAAACCCGGCGGAGGGTGGCGTGGCCATCTATTCGCGCCTGCAGCCCAAGGCCATCATCATGGGCCTTGGCTTTGAAGCTGCTGACCGCTATGGCCGCTACCTGCAGGCCGACTTTGACAAGCTCAGCATTGCTTCGCTGCTGATGCCCTCCGGCATGGATGGTGAAAGCGGCCTGGAGCAGAAATTCCGCTTTATGGATGATCTGGGCCACTATCTGGACAAGCAGCGCCGCAAGCGCCGGGAGTACATCTACTGCAGCTCGCTGTATGTGGCCCACCAGAAACTGGATGTCCGGAACTGGCGGGACTGCCAGCAACAGCCCGGCTTCCTGCCCCAGGAACGGAGCTGGCTGAATGATATTTTTGGCAGTCTGGGCTATGTGGATGCCCTGCGGGAGGTCAACCGGGAGGCTGACCTGTACAGCTGGTGGCCAGATACGGAGCAGGGCGAGCTGCTGAACCTGGGCTGGCGCTTTGACTACCAGATCCTGACTTCCGGCCTGCGCCGCTTTGTACGCAATGCCCGCCTGCCCCACCAGCCACGTTTCTCCGGACACGCGCCCCTGATTGTCGATTACGACTGGACGCTCGGCGTATAACCTCCGGCCCGGAATCCGGGCCGGAACGGCTCAGCGGACCAGCCGCCAGCAGAACGGATACCGGTACGGTACACCACTGTTGGCCTTGATGCCGGCAATGATCACCAGCGCCAGGGCCACCAGGCTGAACAGCGCCATCAGCGGAAAACCGATCACCACCCAGGCCAGCACCCCGCACAGCATCATGGCCAGGCTGTAGGTGATCTGGAAGTTCAGCGCTTCCCGGCCCTGCTGGTCAATAAAGGGATGCGACTCCCGCTTGAGCTGCCAGAGCACCAGCGGTCCCAGCACATTGCCAATCATCGGCACCAGCAGCCCAAAAAAGGCAGCGTAATGGCAGAGCATGGCCCACTGGCGCACCTCCCGCTCCGGTATTCCGCCCGGCAGCAACGGGTATTCATCCTGCATCCCTGACTCCTCCTGTTTCCGGATCAGCCCTCAGTCTGCCAGCGCTGCTTTCTGCAGGGCAAAAATCTCCTGCAACCCGTTGCGCGCCAGCTCCAGCATGGCATTGAATTCATCCGGCTGGAACGGCGTGCCCTCGGCCGTCCCCTGCACCTCGATAAAGCCGCCGCCATCGGTCATCACCACATTCAGATCGGTTCCGGCCGCCGAATCTTCCAGGTAATCCAGATCCAGCACCGGCTGGCCCTGATAGATGCCCACGGAAACCGCCGCTACCATCTGGCGCAGCGGATCCGTCTTGAGCGTTCCACGCTTTTTCAGCAGGGTCAGGGCATCCACCAGCGCCACCATGGCCCCGGTGATGGACGCCGTGCGGGTACCGCCATCCGCCTGGATCACATCACAGTCAATAAACAGGGTGTTCTCGCCCAGTTTCGACATATCCAGCGCCGCCCGCAACGACCGGCCAATCAGCCGCTGGATCTCCAGGGTCCGGCCGCCCTGCTTGCCCCGGCTAGCCTCCCGGGCATTCCGTTCCCCGGTGGCCCGGGGCAGCATGCCGTATTCGGCCGT
>DIDB01000094.1 GCA_002417905.1 Pseudomonadaceae bacterium UBA5811 | reverse complement strand
GGCCAACAGTGCTGCCCGCCACACCACCGGCGATGGCGCCAGCTCCAGAGCCAATGGGCGTCCGGGTACCCTCGATATTGACCGGCCGCAGGGACTCGACCGTTCCCGGCTGCACCCACTGGGGCGAACGGGCCTCGGCCCGGCTATACGTATCAGCCCCCAGATCCGAAACACAGCCGGATAACGGAAGCTCCAGAAGAATCAGTAAAACCCAGCCTGATCGGTTCATCTCTGCCATTCTCCCGCTCAGGGGGCCAGTCGCTGGCGCAGCCACTGGCCATCCGGCTGGCGCCGGTAGTCCAGCCGGTCATGCAACCGGCTGGGCCGGCCCTGCCAGAACTCGATCCGCTCCGGCAACAGCCGGTAACCGCCCCAATGGGGCGGGCAATGCGGAGGCTCCCCGGCAAAACGCTGCCCGATGCCAGCCAGCAACTGTTCCAGCTCGTCCCGGTCGCGCAGTGGCCGGCTTTGCGGCGAGGCCCAGGCACCCAGCCGGCTGCCAATCGGCCGGACCTGGTAATAGGCCTCGGACTCTTCCGCCGTGACCTTGCCCACCTGACCCTCAACCCTGACCTGGCGCTCCAGGGCTGGCCAGAAGAAGGTCATCGCGGCATAAGGACTGGCCAGCAGCTGCTGGCCCTTGTCACTTTCATAGTTGGTGAAAAAGGTGAACCCCTGGGAATCCAGGGCTTTCAGCAGCAGGGTCCGGCAATGGGGCCGCCCCGTGGCATCCACCGTGGCAAAAGCCATGGCATTGGGCTCAACCGGGGCATGCTCGGTCTTGATGGCCTCAATAAACCACTGGTCAAACAGCTGGAACGGATCGGCAGGCGCACTGGCCTCATCCAGCCCGTCCCGGGTGTAATCACGACGCATATCCGCAAGGGATTGAGACATTCCAAGACTCCTTCCAGAGAGCAATTTCAGGCCTGATTACTGCTTTTTCGATTTCTGGCTGGCAGTAGCCGCTTTCGAGGCGACTGTTTTCGTGGTTTTGCTTTTTGCGACCGGCTTTTTCGTGGTTTTTGCCGTTCTGGCAGTTTTCGAAACCGCCGGAGCTTTCTTCACTGGAGTCGCCGCTTCGGCCATTGCCACCTGGGTTTCTTCCCCCACAGGAGCCATCATTGGCCGGAGCAGATCAGCAGACTGCTCCGGATTACGGTACATGGCCACCAGCACCCGGAAAGTCTTTTTCGGGCTGACCACCATCTCCACCCGCCGGTTACGGGCCTGATTCTGCTTGCTGGCATTAGCCAGCAACGGCATTGAGGCTCCCATGCCCTTGATCATCAGCCGGTCCGTTTTCAGGCCGCTCAGACTGAAAATAGCCCCCACCGCCGAGGCCCGGCGGCTGCTCAGTGTCTGGTTCAGCTGGTCAGAGCCACTGGCATCGGTATGGCCCAGCACCATGACCGCACTGGATGGATCGTTCTCCAGCAGCTTGGCCACCCGGCTGATCGGCCCCAGGGATACCGGTAGCAGCATTTCAGGCCGGTCAGGATTGAAAGTATGGTCCACCGGGGCCGTTACCACCCAGGCACTTTCATGACGGGACAGCCTGAAAGCGCTGCCCTGCAGGGCAGCCTGCAGGCGGGCTTCATACGCCTTGAACCAGGCTTCATCAACCTCCGGAGAAGCCACGGCTCCGGCAGGGCCAGCCGAAGCTGTCCGGGAGCCCGGTGCCTCCCCGGTCGTACCACCGAGCAGGCTGCAGGCTGAAAGTGCCGAACACAGCACCAGCAGAGAGGGTTTCACCAGCTTGATCATGAAAAGAAATCCGTCGGAGTTTGGAACAGGGACCCGTGCCTTGTCTGGCCGCCGGGCCGTGTTAAAAATTTTTTCCGGATTCTGAACGCAACCCAGGCGTTGTTAAAGCTAAATCCATCGCAAATCCGCCGGATGCTCAGGCCAGGCTGTCACGCGCGGCCCGGGCCAGCGCCTGGGCTCGCGGATCCATCAGCACATAAGGGCCAAGGGTATTGGTGATATAGCCAAAGGCCAGCTCCCGCTCGGGATCAGCAAAGCCCAGACAGCCTCCAGCCCCCGGATGGCCAAAACTGTGTGGCCCCATGGCAAAGGTGGCATTGGCCAGCGGCTGGTCCAGCCAGCAGCCCAGCCCGAAACGGGTATGGGACCGCAGGGTCAGGTCTTCGCCCAGACTGTGCTCACGGGTCATCTCGCGCAGCAGGGCAGGATCCAGCAGCCGGCCCTGCAGCAGGCCGGCATAGAACCCGGCCAGTGCCCGGGCCGTAGCGTAACCATTGGCCGCCGGCTGGACAAAAGTCTGCCACTCAGGCCGGTTGCCCCAGCCCATCAGGCCAGGAGGGTTGTTGAATGCCTGCCCGGTCAGGGAAGCCGGCTCCCGGTTGATGGCCCGCATCAGCCGCTGGGCAGCCTCATCACCAAAATCATTGCGCCCCCGGGACAGCCAGGCCACCCGCGGCCGGTCCGCCCCGAACAAGCCCAGATGAAAATCCAGCCCGAGGGGCCTGGCTACCCGCTGCACAATCGCCTGGCCAGGCTCCTGCCCGTCGGCCCGACGGATTATCTCGCCCAGCAGCCAGCCATAGGTCAGGGGGGCATAACCCTGGGCCTGGCCGGGCGCCCACCAAGGCGACTCTCCAGCCAGCACATCCACCATGGTCTCCCAGTCAAAAACCGCCCCGGCAGCCAGTGGCTGATGCAATGCCGCAACCCCCGCCCGGTGGCAGAGCAGCTGGCGCAGAGTAATTCCGGATTTGCCGTTGCAGCCAAACTCGGGCCAGATGCGGCTCACGGGCCCGTCCAGCTCCAGACGGCCTTCAGCCACCAGTTGCAACGCAGCAACACCGGTAAAGGTTTTGGTACAGGAATACAGGCTGACTAGCGTGTCGGCCTGCCAAGGCAGAGTCCCGGCCTGATCCCGGACACCCGCCCACAGGTCTACCACAGTCTCGCCACCCAGCATGACGCAGACTGCCCCGCCGTGTTGCGGGTTATGACCGGCAAACTGCGCGGCAAACGCATTCTGGACCGCCACAAATGCGGGATCGCAATAGCCCTGGATCTGCATGGTTATGACCTGCTCCTCATCGTTCAGACTGCCAGTATTGTTCCAGCGCGGCTATGCCATGGACAGACCAGTTCCCGGAGCGGGACCATCGCTGACCAGTCTTTCCTTGGCGGCTTTGCCCAGCCGCTTGATGGCCCGCTCGCGGCGCAGGGCCATGGAA
>DIDB01000194.1 GCA_002417905.1 Pseudomonadaceae bacterium UBA5811 | reverse complement strand
CGGGCAATGGCCAGCCGCTGGCGCTGGCCGCCGCAAAAACGGACCCCGGAACAGCCAATAACCGTCTCCAGCCCCTCCGGCAGCTGCCGTACGGTTTCTGCCAGTTGCGCTACCTCCAGCGCCTGCCAGCAGGCCCCATCACTGAGTGCCCTGCCCAGCCCAAGGTTGAAACGGATACTGTCATTGAACAGCGCCGGATACTGCAGCACCACGGCCACATGCTCGCGCAGCGGCTCCAGACCAATCAGTGCCAGCGGTACCCCGCCAAACAGGATTTCGCCCTGCCGGGGCTGATACAGTCCCAGCAGCAGCTGGACCAGAGTGCTTTTTCCGCCACCACTGCTGCCCACAATGGCAACCTTTTCACCGGGCGCCACGCTCAGGCTCAGGTGCTCCAGCACTGGCTCGCCCTGATAGGCAAACGACAGGTCACGCACCTCGATGCCCAGGGTTTTCCGGCCAGCGAACGGGTTCTGCTGGGCCACGTAACGCGGCTCATCCTGACGGCCCAGCAGCTGGTTGATCCGCCATAACGCGCCACTGGCCGCATAAAAGGCATACTGCAGATTCAGCAGCTGCTCTACCGGCCCGATCATAAACCAGAGATAGCTGAACACGGCCAGCATCTGGCCAATGGACAGATCCGAGAACAGGACCGTCAGCATGGCCGCGGCCCGGAAAAAATCAATACCAAACTGGAACAGCATGCTGCTGGCCCGTCCTGCGGCTTCTGTCCGCCATACTGAAGCAGTCGCCCGGTCGCGCACCTCACGGGCCTGGCCACACAGACGCTCCAGGAAATAACCCTGCCGGTTGCTGGCCCGCAGCTCCTGGATGGCATCCAGCGTCTCCGTCAGCAGCTGGGTAAAGCGGGCCGTGCTGTCATTTTCCAGCTTTTTCAGGTATTTGACCCGCTTTCCCAACCGGACCGTGGCATAGATCACCAGCGGATTGAATACCAAGATCAGCAGGGCCAGCGGCCAGTGCATCCAGAACAGGATCAGCGAAGTTCCGGCCAGGGTCAGCAGGGCCACCAGAAAGCGGCTCAGGGTTTCACCAATAAAGGTATCCAGGCTGTCCAGATCAGTGACCAGATGAGCTGCCACCGTACCGCTGCCAAGGCTTTCATATTCACTGATGGCAATCTGCCGCAGCCGCTCGACCAGCCGGATCCGCAGGCGGTACACCACATCCTTGGACAGCCGGGCAAACAGCCGGGCCTGCAGCACATTCAGCCAGAGTGCCGTCCCGCGCAATACCAGGGTAGCCAGCAGCATCAGGACAATATAACCCGCCGCGGTCTGCCAGCCGGCAGGCAGCAGCCGGTCCATCAGCAGCAGCGCCTCACCACCCTTGTGCAGCAGCACCTCATCCACCAGCAGCGGCAGCAGCAGGGGGACCGGAACCGTGCACAGGGTAGCTGCTACGGCCAGCAGGTTGGCCAGCAGCAGGGCCCGGCGATGGCGCAGCGCCATCCGGCGGATTTCGGCCCAGTCGAGCCGGTCAGTCATGGGCCTGCTGCTCCAGCCAGCGCCCCAGCAGGGGCGCCAGACGGTCCAGCGACTGATAACCATTGGTCAGCAGTGACAGCAGGCCATTACGCTCAGCCAGCAGGGTTGGAAAACCGCTCAGGCCCAGATTGCGGGTCCAGAGAATTTCATCCCGGGTCGCCTCACGCATCAGCGGACTGTCAAAGCGCCGGGCAAACACCCGGGCATCCAGCCCGGTTTGCCGGGCCAGCTCAACCAGCACCGCAGGCCGGGCCACGTCCTGACCCTCACAATAAAACGCCTGATGGATGCGCCGGGCCAAAGGCCAGGCACTTTCCGCATCCGTTTCCCGGGCCACCACCACAGCCCGGCAGGCCGGCTCGGTGTCATACACAAAACCGGCGGGCAGCCCCTGCTCCATGTCAAATGCCTGACCGGTCATCTCCTGCACGGTCCGCCAGTAACCCAGCGTCCGCTCCCGGCCGGCGGCATCCAGCAGGGCGTACTCCTGACGGAGTCCGCCCACTACCAGATGCATGCTGACCTCCGCCCTGGCCGCCTGCTCCAGCAGGGCCTCCAGCACCGGCGCAAATCCCCAGCACCATGAGCACATGGGGTCCATCACATAAACCAGGCGTGATGCCATGGCATCTCTCCCCGCAAACAAGGATGGTCCGGGCCGCTTATGAATGCGCCCCGGCCGGCTGTCCTCCCCCAGTACAGGCTGGCGAGGCCGGGATCCTACTCCCCCGGGCCTGCCACTCCTCCGGGGTCAGGGCGTGGATGGCCAGCGCCCTGAGCGACCCCATCAGCGTCCCCAGGGCAGCATAGACCTGCTGGTGCCGGCGTACAGCGGCCAGACCGGCAAAGGCCGGGCTGGCCACCGTCACCCGGTAATGGGATTCATGGCCATGGGCATGCATCCAGCTTTCATCCAGCACGTCAAGAAATACAGGATGCAGAGCCTGCTGCAGCAAGCGGATTATCTGTTCCTGTCGGGACATGCAGTACTCCTCCGGCCAGTCTGGATTTCAGCGCTTGCCCGCTTCAGCCCGGGTCAGCTCATTGGCCATTTCGTCCAGCAGTTTGTTGACCTCGGGAACCACCGTTTCCAGGCTGGCCTGGGCCATCCGGGCCGAGCGGTGGTTCAGCTCGGGCAGTTTTGCCAACATTTTCTGGCCCAGCGGCGACTCATAGAACTCCACCATGCCTTTCAGCTCCGGCTCGGTAAACTCCTTCTGGTAAAGCGTCACCAGCTCCGGGCGGAGCACCTTCCAGCCAATCGCCCGGTCCAGCAGGGTATTGGCCTTGGCCTGATAGCTCTCCAGCAGGGCCTTGCGGCTGTCCGGAGCCTTGAGCTCGACAAAGCGCTGGGCAAACATTTCACGGACCTGGGCATAGACCGGAACAGCCAGATGTTCGGCATGGGTCAGCTCCAGCAGCCGCCCGGCATAGCTGTCCGCCGCTCCGGCCTGCAGGCTGCACAGGGCCAGCAGCAGGCCGGCCGAAAATTTCCGCATGGATGACATTTTCAAATCCTGTACCTGAAAAATCCGGCCATTTTGCGCCCAGCCCCTGCCGGGCTCAAGAACAGCCACACCCCCTGCGGCACAAGCGCTCCACCTGGCCCCCAAACACGCTGACCGGACGACCCGGCAGCCTGTCAATCCAGGGCTTTTTCCAGGGCATCGTTAATGGTGCGCAGCACCTTGATCCGGGCAAAGTGCTTGTCGTTGGCCTCAACCAGCGTCCAGGGCGCAAAACTGGTGCTGGTCCGGTCCACCATATCGCCTACCGCATCCACGTACTGGTCCCACTTGTCCCGGTTGCGCCAGTCTTCATCAGTAATCTTGAAGCGCTTGTAGGGCGTATTTTCCCGGGCCTTGAAGCGTTCGTACTGGGTGTCCTTGTCGATAGCCAGCCAGAACTTGACCAGCACAATGCCAAAGCGCACCAGATTTTCCTCAAAATCATTGATTTCCGAGTAAGCCCGCAGCCAGTCATCCGGCTCGATCAGTTTTTCCACCCGCTCCACCAGCACCCGCCCGTACCAGGTACGGTCAAAAATGGTAAAGCGTCCCGAGGGCGGCACATGGCGCCAGAAACGCCACAGGTAGGGCTGGGCCCGCTCCTCGTCCGTGGGTGCGCTGATCGGCACAATCCGGTACTGGCGCGGGTCAAGGGCTTCCGCTACCCGGCGGATCGCCCCGCCCTTGCCCGCCGCATCATTCCCTTCAAACCCGGCCACCAGGGCATGATGGCGCATGTTTTTATGGCGCATCAGGCGGGACATCCGCCCCTGCTCTTCCTCCAGCTGCTGGTGGTAATCGGCCCGGTCCACTTTCAGGGACAGGTCCAGGCTGTCCAGCAGACGGCGGTTATCCGGCCGGGCGATCAGGGGGGCCGCATGGGGCTGCACCACCCGGCTGGCATGGCTGTCCAGAGCAGCCTGCAAACTGTCCAGCAGGGTGCGGGCCACGGTCAGGCCCCGGTAACGCGGATCACTGCCATCCACCACATACCAGGGAGCAAAGTTGCGGCTGGAGCGCTGGACCACCCGTTCGCCAAAGCAGACAAACCGATCGTAAATTTTTGACTGCTGCCAGTCCAGCGGGCTGATTTTCCAGCTGTGCAACGGGTCGTTTTTCAAAGTTTTCAGCCGGCGTCTCATCTGCTTTTTGGACAGGTGAAACCAGAACTTCAGGATCAGGGTGCCCTCATCGCAGAGCATCTGCTCCAGGGCCAAAGCATCCTCCAGCTGCCGGTCCAGCTCGAAGTCATCAATATGGCCCATCACCCGCTGGTGCAGCATCTGGCTGTACCAGTTGCCCAGAAACAGGCCAATCTGGCCCTTGGGCGGCAGCTCCCGCCAGTAACGCCAGGCCGGCGGGTGATGCAGGATTTCAGCCGTGGGCCAGTCAAATGTCCGTACCACCAGCATCCGGGGATCCATCCACTCACTGAGCAGCTTGATGGTTTCCCCCTTGCCGGCACCCTCAATGCCGTTAATCAGGATCAGCACTGGAAAACGGCGCTGGGCCTTCAGCTCATTCTGGGCCACCAGCAAGGCCTCGCGCAGGGCGGGCACCTGGGCCTCGTAGGTTTCCTTGTCAATCGACTGGCCCAGTTCGGCAGATTCAAACATCAGTATCTCCTACAGGTGAAATTTGCCCGGAAGCGGCACCACGGCCCGGACGGGCCGTTACAATGTCCCGACTCCAGGGAGGCACCGATGACCGATACCTACCATGCCCGGCTGGCCTGGGATTCCCGGGGCCAGCCGCTGTCATGCCATTTTGATGATGTGTATTTTTCACGGGAAAATGGCCTTGGCGAAACCCGCCATGTGTTTCTGGCCGGTAACCGGCTGGAAGAACGTTTTGCCCGGCTGCAGCCCGGCGAGTGCTTTGTCATTGGTGAAACCGGCTTTGGCACCGGACTGAATTTTCTCTGTGCCTGGCAGCTGTTTGAACAGAAAGCACCTCCCGGTGCCCGCCTGCAGTTTGTCAGTGTAGAAAAATATCCGCTGACCCGTGCAGATCTGCAGCAGGCCCTGCAGCTCTGGCCTGAACTATCCCGCTGGACCGGTCCGCTGCTGGAGCGTTATCTGGCCATCCATCCCGGCTACCAGCGGCTGGTCTTTGCCGGAGGCCGGATCAGCCTGACCCTGCTGATCGGTGACGTACTGGACGAGTTACCCCGGCTGGATGCCCGGGTCAATGCCTGGTTTCTGGATGGCTTTGCTCCGGCCAAAAACCCCGGGATGTGGACCGATGCGCTGTTCAGCCAGCTGGCCCGCCTGTCGGCACCCGGCGCCACGCTAGGCACTTTTACCAGCGCCGGCTTTGTACGCCGGGGCCTGCAGGCTGCCGGCTTTGACATGCAGCGGGTCCCCGGCCATGGCCGCAAGCGGGAAATACTCCAGGGGCAGCTCAGCCAGCCTGCCCCTGAAACCATCGCGCCCTGGTATGCCCGGCCACCGGCCCGGCCGGATATCCCCCGGGAAGCCATTGTGGTGGGTGCCGGGCTGGCTGGCTGTGCCACGGCGGCCAGTCTGGCAGCCCGGGGCTGGCGCGTCCGGCTGGTGGAGCGGCACGCCTACATCGCCCGGGAAGGCTCCGGCAACCCCCAGGGCGTGCTGTACCTGAAGCTTTCTGCCCACCATACGGCCCTGTCACAGCTGGTGGTCAGTGGCTTTGGCTTCAGCCGCCGCCTGCTGCCGGACCTGTCCGGCCAGGACTACTCGGCCTGTGGTGTGCTGCAGCTGGCTTTTGATGCCCGGGAAACCAAGCGCCAGCAGCAGCTGGCTGCTGCCTTTCCGGCAGACCTGCTCCATCCGCTGGACCAGACGCAAGCCAGCCAGCAGGCTGGTATTCCAGTGCCTGCCGGTGGACTGTTTTTTCCAGAGGCCGGCTGGCTGCATCCCCCGGCACTCTGCCAGTGGCTGGCCTGCCAGCCCGGCATTGAGCTGCTGGGCCACCATGAGCCGCTGGAGCTGATCCGCCAGCATCAGCACTGGCAGGTGCTGGAGCATGGTCAGCTGCTGGCCGAGGCACCGGTTGTGGTGCTGGCGGCTGCCGAACACTGCAACCGTTTCAGCCAGACCCGCTGGTTGCCCCTGAAGCGCATTCGTGGCCAGATCACCACTCTGGCGGCCACACCGGCCAGCCAGCATCTGGGTACGGTGGTCTGTGCAGAAGGCTATGTTGCACCAGCGTGGCAGGGTCAGCACACGCTGGGGGCCAGTTTCGCCTTTGACGCGATGGATCTGCAGCCCAGCCTGACCGAGCAGCAGGACAACCTGTCCCGGCTGGAGGCCATCTCGCCCGCACTGCACCAGACCCTGACGGCCGAACCCCCGCCCCTGCGTGGCCGGGCCGCGTTCCGCTGTACCAGCCCGGACTACCTGCCTCTGGTGGGTCCACTGGCCGATGCAGCTACCTTTGCAGAAACTTACGCCGCACTGGCCAAGGATGCCCGTCAGCAGCCTGACCTGACCTGCCCCTGGCTTGATGGCCTGTACGTCAATACGGCCCATGGCTCCCGTGGACTGCTTACCGCTCCGCTGGCGGCCGAGCTGCTGGCTGCCTGGCTGGATGATGAACCCCTGCCGCTGCCCCGGGCGGTGGCTGAAGCCTGCCATCCCAACCGCTTTCTGCTCCGGCAACTGATCCGGGCCCGGCAAAACTGAACTGCAGCCCAACAGAAAAGGCAGCCCGGAGGCTGCCTTTTTTACTGCAGGTCAGTGGATCAGTGCGATACGGCACCCGAAGCACCCAGACCGGTTTGCGAGCGGATGAACTGGGGCATGAAGCGCTCCTTTTCTTCCTCTGCTCGTTTGGAGCCATCGGTGACCGAGAAGAACCAGATGCCACCAAAAGCCACGGCCATGGAGAACAGTGCCGGGTATTTGTAGGGGAAGATGGCCTGGGCATTACCCATGATATCCACCCATACAGTCGGGCTCAGTACGGTCAGGACAATGGCCGTCAGCAGACCCAGTCCACCACCAATCAGCGCGCCCCGGGTACTCAGGCCTTTCCAGTACATGGAAAGGAACAGCACCGGGAAGTTGCAGCTGGCCGCAATCGAGAAGGCCAGACCCACCATGAAGGCGATGTTCTGTTTCTCAAAGATGATACCCAGCAGGATGGCCACGATGCCCAGCGCCAGAGTGGTGATTTTGGTCACCCGCAGCTCGTCAGTCTCCGAAGCCTGCCCCTTGCGGATTACACAGGCATACAGGTCATGGGATACTGCCGAGGCACCTGCCAGGGTCAGCCCGGCAACCACTGCCAGGATGGTGGCGAAGGCCACTGCCGAGATAAAGCCCAGGAACAGGTTGCCGCCTACGGCGTTGGCCAGGTGGATGGCAACCATGTTGGTTCCACCAATGATCGCACCGCTGGCATCCTTGAACTCGGGATTAGTGCTAACCAGCAGGATGGCACCAAAACCGATGATAAAGGTCAGGATGTAGAAGTAACCGATGAAACCTGTGGCGTAGAACACGCTCTTGCGGGCTTCCTTGGCATCCGACACGGTGAAGAACCGCATCAGGATATGTGGCAGGCCAGCGGTACCAAACATCAGGGCCAGACCCAGGGAAATGGCGGATACCGGGTCAGAAACCAGCCCGCCGGGGCTCATGATGGCCATGCCTTTCGGATGGATGCTCACGGCATCAGCAAACAGGCGGGTGAAGTCGAAACCGACACCCAGCATGACCATGATGGCCATAAAGGTGGCACCGGACAGCAGCAGCACTGCCTTGATGATCTGGACCCAGGTAGTAGCCAGCATGCCGCCGAACAGCACGTAAACCACCATCAGCACACCCACCAGAACCACGGCCACATAGTAATCAAGGCCGAACAGCAGCTGGATCAGCTTGCCCGCGCCGACCATCTGCACGACGAGGTACAGCACGACGATGGTCAGCGAATTCGCGGACGTCAGCAGCCGGATCGGCCGCTGCGCGAAGCGGTACGCGACGACGTCGACGAACGTGAACTTGCCGAGGTTGCGCAGCCGCTCGGCCATCAGGAACGTGATGACCGGCCAGCCGACCAGGAAGCCGATCGAGTAGATCAGGCCCTGTCCCTTATACACCTCNNACAGCAGCTGGATCAGCTTGCCGGCACCCACCATCTGGGCAATCAGATAGAACGCCACCACGATCAGCGAACCGAAAGCGGAAAGCAGGCGGATCTCTGTCTGGCCAAGCCGGTAGGATGCCACATCCGAGAAAGTGAACTTGCCCAGGTTGCGCAGGCGTTCAGCAATCATGAACAGGATGATGGGCCAGCCCACGAGGAAGCCGATCGAATAGATCAGGCCATCATAACCGGAGGTGTATACCAGCGCGGAAATTCCGAGGAAGGACGCCGCAGACATATAGTCACCGGCAATGGCCACCCCGTTCTGGAAACCGGTAATGCTGCCACCGGCGGTATAGTAATCAGACGTTGAGGTATTGCGTTTGGCTGCCCATTTGGTAATGCCCATCGTGAACAGGATGAACACGAAGAACATGATAATGGCAGTCCAGTTGGTGGCCTGTTTCTGGACCTCACCGGTAAACGCATCAGCCAGCAGCATGGGAGATGCTGCCATCAGGGCAGCAGCAAGCAGGGTACGTGCAATCATCACTTCTGTGCCTCCTCAAGAACTTCCTGGGTCAGGCGGTCAAACTCGCCATTGGCGCGCATGACATAAACGCCTGTCGAAATGATGGACAGCAGGATGATACCCACCCCAACCGGCATACCCAGCGTCAGCACAGAGCCCTCGCTCAGCGGGGTACCCAGCCATTGGGGATCAAACGCGATCAGCAGAATGAAGGCAAAGTAGGCAGCCAGAATAATCATCGTCATGCAGGCCGCAAAACGGCTGCGCTTGGCGACAAGCTCCTTGAATCGCGGATTCTCCTGAATCCTGAGGTAGACGTTCC
>DIDB01000146.1 GCA_002417905.1 Pseudomonadaceae bacterium UBA5811 | reverse complement strand
GTCGGCAATCAGGATCAGGCCCTTGGCCTGGGGCCGCTGTTTCAGGGCCAGCAGCCGCTGCACGGCAGCCTGGTTCCATGGATCGCAGCCCAGTCCCCAGACCGCTTCGGTGGGATAAGCCACCACCCCCCCCTGCCGGATCTGTCTGGCCACCTGCTGCATGCGCCAGTCGCTCATGCCTGTTCCCCGCTGCAACCCGCTGCAAAAGGCCGGCAGTGTATCCCGGCGGCACCCGGACCGCAGCCGGTGTCTACTGCCAGGGCTGCGGCTGGCCAGCCAGCCAGTCAGCCACCTGCTGCTCCAGGTTTTCCGGGGGCAGGACAGCCTCCAGCCGGTCCTCAGCCCGGTTCAGCACCAGCACGGCCTGGCGCAAGGTCGTGACGTTATGGAAAGACTCCAGCAGCTCGGGCGGGTAGCCCCGTGGATTGTTGCGGGCAGCCGTATCATGGATGCAGTAACCACACAGGCCGCCAATGGTCAGGGTCAGTTCGGCCAGCTGGTAACGGCAATTGCGGTTATAGCTGTGATAACGGGCCGCGCCATCTGGCAGCAGGGCCCCCATGGGTGTCTCTGCCAGCAGCTTCTGGTACAGGTAAAAGTCACCGATCAGCTGGCGGCTCTGGCCGTTTTTCAGATCTTCCCAACGCATGACGCCCCCGTTCTGGTCAGGCCGGCAACCACCGGCCCGGCCATTGTCCGGGGCCAGACTCAAACAGGGCAAGCCCCTGGGCCGGTCAGAGGTGGAACTTGCGGATCATCCCGGCCAGATCGGATGCCAGCCGCGACAGTTCGTGGCTGGCCGTCTGGGTCTGGCCGGCACCGGCCGAGGTCTGCAGGGACAGGTCCCGGATCCGTACCAGGTTTTTGTCCACTTCGCGGGCCACCTGGGCCTGCTCCTCGGCAGCACTGGCAATTACCAGATTGCGCTGGTCGATGCCCTGGATGGCCTGGGTGATGGTATTCAGGGCCTGGTTGGCCGCATGGGCCTGTTCCTGGGTCTGCCGGGCCTGGTCCGCACTGCTCAGCAGGGCCTCCACCGTATGGCTGGTACCGGTCTGGATGGTGGCAATCATGTTTTCGATTTCGGTAGTGGACTCGCTGGTGCGATGCGCCAGGGCACGCACCTCGTCGGCCACGACAGCAAAGCCCCGGCCCGCCTCTCCGGCCCGGGCCGCCTCGATAGCGGCATTCAGGGCCAGCAGGTTGGTCTGTTCGGCCACCGAGCGGATCACATCCAGGACCTGGCTGATGCTGTGAGTATGGGCTTCCAGCGCCCGGGCCTCTTCGGAGGCACCCATCACATGGGAGGCCAGCTGCTGGATAGCCTCCAGGGTGTCATTCAGCTGCTTCTGGCCCTGGCTGGCGCTGGTGCTGGCGGTTCTGGACTCTTCAGAGGCCGAGCTGGCATTGCTGGCCACCTCATCCACCGCCTGGCTCATCTCGGTCACAGCCGTGGCGGCCATTTCAATTTCGCTGTTCTGCTGCTGCAGATTCTGGGTGCTCTGCTGCATGGCGCTGCTCATTTCCTCGGTGGCCGAAGCCAGCTGGTCCGCCGAGGATGCAATCCGCTCCAGGGTGGAGCGCAGGGCCTGCTGCATCTGCTCCAGAGCTTTCATCAGCCGGGCCGCCTCATCGGTGCCCCGGGTATCCAGCTGGCGGGTCAGGTCACCACTGGCAATGGTGGTCGCCACACTGACGGCCGTGCTGATGGGCTGTACCAGACTGAGGGTCATCCGCCAGGCCATCAGCAGAGCCGCCGCAATGGCCGCCAGCAACGTCAGGATAATAATGACTTTCGAGCTCTGATAAAGCCGGGCCGCCTTCTCCCAGGACTGGCTGGCCAGGGTCTGGTTAAGCTGGCGCAACTGCTCGGCGGCCTGGCTCATCTGCCCGCCCTGGCTGGCCATTTCTGCCACCGGGATCCGGCTGGCCAGATCAGGCGGATTCTGCCTGACCAGTGCCATGGTTTTCTCGAGATTTGCCAGGTAACCCTGATAGCCGGCCTGGAACTGCTGCAGCAGCTGCTTTTCGTTTTCCTGCCTGGCAATTTTCCGGTAACTGTCCAGCTCCTGCTCCAGTCTCTGGCGGATTTCGGCAATTTTTTGCGAAATTCCGGCAATTTGCTGGGGGTCCGGTACCATCTGCAGGCGCAGGGATTCCACCCGCATCCGGGCCAGTTGCAGGGCCAAGGCGTCACTGCTCAGAAGACCGGGCAGGGCGGCCTCCTGTATCTGGCGGTTTTCCTGCTGGATCTGGTCCATTTTCCAGAGACCGAAGCAGCCAATGACCGCCACCAGACATGCCAGAAAGCCAAAGCCCAGCATGCAGCGGGCCGCAATATTCAGAGTACGCAAGTTCATGGGAAAGGTCCGGACAGGCTACAGATACTCTGCTCTATCGGTTGCCGGCCCGTATTCTTGAGCATCCGGAACAGAATCAGGGCGACGGCACTCAGTACTGCACACCGCGGGTCAGGCCACCATCCACCAGCAGGCAGGTCCCGGTGGTAAAGCTGGACATGCCACTGGCCAGGAAGACCACCGCGTTGGCCACCTCTTCCGGCCTGGCCATCCGCCCCATCGGGTTGAGGGCCATGGACTCCCTGAACAGTTCTGGCTGCTCCCGTTCGATCTTGCCCCAGACCCCTTCCGGAAAGTACACATTGCCCGGTGCCACGATATTGACCCGGATACCATCACTGGCCAGCCGCCGGGACAGGCTTTTGCCATAGTGGGTCAGTGCCGCCTTCATCACGCCATAAGGCTCGGCAAAGGTATCGATTTCCCGGCCGGATACGCTGGAAATAATGACAATCGAGCCAGCAAAGGACTGCTTTAGCCACGGGAGGGTGGCATTGACCAGCGCCACGGTGCCCAGCAGGTCCGTGCTGAATGCCTGGCTCCAGGCATTCAGGTCCTGGCCGGACGCCAGGGCGCTGACACTGGGCACCACAATATCAATACCACCAAAGCGTTCGGCCGTTTCACTCACCCAATGCTCCAGGGCGTCGGTATCCGTGATGTCCAGGGTACTGCCAACCACCTGTTCGCCCAGTTCCTGGCAGGTTTTCTCGACCTCTTCCCGGCTGCGGGCACAGAACGCCACCTGGGCTCCCTCGGCCAGAAAGGTCTGAACAATGGCCCGGCCGATACCACGGGTACCTCCGGTAACCAGAACTTTGCGGTCTTTGAGCTGTAGATCCATGACTTTTTCCTTGTAGCAGGCGGGCAGGCCCGGCCCGGAGCACACCTCCGGCAGAGAACCGGATGGCAGGTAACGGCCCATTGTAGGGGCTGGCGCCCGGCGGAACACCCCCGGACAGACCAGGTATTACTCTGTTTCCGGCCACTGACATCTTTCTATGTTCCAGACGTTGTTTTCCAGTAACAGAACCCTCTTAGCCTGTAACAGCTTCAGGGGTGTTCCGGATTGCCGGATAGCCGTGCGCACAGGCCCGGAACCTTTAACCGCCTGCAATGGCCGGGGGGATGGACGGATTATGTACCATGGTGAGCGCTTTAATGCCTGGACCCACCTGGTGGGAACCCTGCTGGCCACCACGGGTGCCAGCTGGCTGCTCCGGCTGGCCAGCCAGCACGGCAGCCTGCGGGAAATTACCAGCGTGGCCGTCTACGGAACCACCATGGTGCTGCTGTACATGGTCTCCACGGTTTATCACAGCGTCCGTGGACCGCTGAAGATCCTGATGCGCAAACTGGATCATCTGTCCATCTATCTGGTGATTGCCGGCAGCTATACCCCGTTCTGCCTGATCAGCCTGAACGGTGCGGCCGGCTGGGCACTGCTGGCCACAGTCTGGGCTCTGGCCATTCTGGGCATGGTGCAGGAAATGAATCCACGCTCTGAAGCCCGGGTCGCCTCACTGGTGATCTATGCGGTGATGGGCTGGCTGATTCTGGTGGTGGTGGATCCGCTGACCGAAGCCATGGGCCAGACCGGCCTGGCCTGGCTGATGGGCGGCGGAGCCCTCTACACCATCGGCGTGGTGTTTTTTATTTTCGATGAGCGCTTCCGCCACTGGCATGGCATCTGGCACCTGTTTGTCATGGCGGGCAGCCTGCTGCAGTTTGTTTCGGTCACCTTCTATGTGCTGCCCTGGGAGCCTGAGCTGCTGATGGCCAGCCTTCAGCTCATGCCCTGAGTGACCCCCTGCTGTTTCAGCCAGGCAGCCAGGGCACTGTCCATGGTCCGGGCATGCAGGTCAAACCACTCCATCAGGCTGTCATTCAGCCAGGCCTGGGCCATGGCCAGCCGGCCGGCCCGGGCGCGCTGGCAGAAACGGTCCATATCTCCCAGAGTGCGCTGGTGATTGGCCCGGTGCTCGGCCAGGGCCGGATAACCCGTTTCCTGCATCCAGCGCTCTTCTTCAGCAAAATGCTGGCGGGTGTGCTCAAACAGCATCCTGAAGTTTTCAGCGAACACGCTGCCCCGGCTTTGCGCTGTGGTCACGCAACACTCAAGGAATTCCCGGTGAGTCTGGTCCATCTGCGGCGCCCCCAGACAGTACTGGGCGTCAAAGTGCTGCAGCAGTTCAGCTGGGGCAGGCATGGCAAGAATCCTCCGCAGGATCAGGCTGTTTTGTGCAGATAATAAACCGGCTCGCAGACCGGCTCGCCAGCCGCAAAGCGGGCCTGCCAAGCCGGACTGACCCGGGCCTCCAGCAGCTCCGGTGCCCAGCCCGCCAGCAGCTGGCGGATCTCCGGCTCAGGCACGGCAAAGGGCGGTCCCTCCATTTGCTGCTGTGGATAATCCAGGGTAATCAGCAGCCCCCGGCAGCCAGCGGGCAGCAGTGCCAGATGGGCCGCATAACGGCGACGCATCTCCGGAGGCAGGGCCACCAGGGCAGCCCGGTCATACAGGTGCGTGCAGTGCGCCAGATCTGCAGCCGTCAGCGCAAAAAAGTCACCACACCAGATTTCCAGCGCTCCGGCCCGATAACGCTGGAAAGCCCCCTGCTGGCAGATCTCCGGCTCCAGCCCCTGCTCATCAAAAAAAGCCTGCACGGCAATTTCAGACAGCTCCACCCCCAACACCTGGCAGCCCCGGGCCACCAGCCAGAGCATATCCAGACTCTTGCCACACAGAGGCACCAGCACCCGGGCCGGGCCATCCAGCAGCGGTGGAAAATAGCGTTGCAACCAGGGATTGACTTCGGTCTGGTGAAACGCCGTTTCGGCCTTGTGCCAGCGCCGGTGCCAGAATGCTGCATCCATGATCAGGGTTCCCGAACCAGAATGGGCCTGAGTGTAACAGCCCGGCCAGTCAGCGGGGCGCACCATTCCGGGCCAGATACTGGGCCAGACAGGGCGAGACAAACAGCTCGCCCCGCCAGGCCCCCAGCAGGGTCCGGCTGGCCACCACCAGCCAGAGCAGCGCCAAGGCCACCACCAGCAGACAGCCTGCGCCATTGAAAAACGGGCTCTGCAGGGAACTGCCCAGCTTCAGGGTCAGCACGGCATAGACTCCCAGCGGAAAGGTAAATCCCCACCAGCCCAGATTGAACGGCAGCCCGGTCCGGCAATAACGCAGGGTGATCAGTACGGCCAGGGCCAGCCACCACAGCCCGAGGCCCCACAGCAGCAGCGCCCCGATCAGGCCAAGACCACCCGCCAGCACGCCTGCATTGGCCAGCCCGTGGGCAGCCAGAATGGCCGGCGCTGGCTGGCCCAGCAGCAGCAGCCCAAGCGCTCCGGTACCTACAGGCCCCAGCGACAGCCAGCTGGAAGCGGCCATATCTGCTGGTGGCAGCTTGTGCAGAGCCATGCGCAAAATCAGGATGGCCAGAATGCTCAGGGCCACCGGCACCGAATAGGCCCAGAGCACATAGCTGGCCAGCAGGACCCGGAACGGACTGTCATCAGCAGGCAGCAAGGGCAACAGCTGCCCCCCGCTGGCAGCAGCTACTTCGGCCGCGACTACCGGCAACAGCCAGACGGCCGTCATCTGGTCAATCCGGTGCTCCTGACGGGTAAACATCAGGTAGGGAATACTGACTCCGCAGACCAGAGCCAGCGCCACATCCAGCCACCATAGCCCCTCGGCCAGCGGAATCACCGCACTGCCCCAGCGGGGCAGACCAAACACCAGCAGACCATTGATTACGGTGGCCAGCCCCATGGGAATAGTGCCGAAAAACATCGACACCGTGGCATGGCCAAAAATCAGCCGGGCCTCATCAAAAAACAGCAGCCAGCGGGCGGCATACAGCAGGCTGAACAGGACAAACAGCCCGGCAGCCAGCAGCCAGAGCCCTTCCCCCAAAACCTGCTGCCCCGGAAATGGCACCGGCAGCAGCGGCAGGGCCAGCGCCAGAATGCCTGTCCCCATGGTGACGGCAAACCAGTTGGGGGTGAACTGACGGATCACCTCCCTGGGATGACTGAGCCGGCCCAGCGGCCGCAACGTGCCGAATATAGCCAGCCGGGCATAACCAGACATAACGGTGACACTCCCTGCTCCTGATACCAGGCCGCAAGTGTAAAAAGCCTGTCAGATATCTGTAAAACCGTTATTTATGAACAACTATATCGGTATTTTCGATAAGCCAGACATGACCCGAGGCTACCGCCAGCAGACCGGTGAAACAGGCCAAACAGTGATTGCCAGAGACAGAAAGCCCGCACGGGGCATGGCTTTTCAGGGTGTTTCGTAGACTGTTATAGATCTGAAAAGATTCATCCACTCAATTGGCAGAATCTCGGTGAAAAGCCGTTTGCCGAATAAGGGGAATACATGCAGCTCCAGTGCACTAACGGTACGTTTGGCCGTGCTGGGCTCCCAGCCCTGTAACCGGATTTCTATCCACTCACGGGCCAGCATTTCGAAAGTATTGGTTGCGGCCACCAGCTGGGCCGCCTTTCTGGCTTTTCTGGTGGTTAACGGGTCTTTCCCGGCAAGAGCCTCTGCTCGCAGCTCTACAGCCCTCTTCCGGGCTGATTGACCGTTAATCTTCGGGTAACTGCCCAAACCCAGCCACGACCATCTGCCGTCAGGTTTTTTGTAACGTAACCTCCCAGAGTTTTCCGCCACCAGGCTTCACACGAAAGTACAGGCCATGCCCAAGGGGTATCAGCCAACGGGCAACGCTTAATATCAGAACGCTTCATGGCTTGTATGCCTTTAGGCCAGCATACAAGCTGGCATACACAGCAAGAAGTGTTAGGGATAGATAGCCAGAGACTGCCAGAGACAGGAAAGCCCGCACAGGGCGGGCTTTTCATGGTGTTTCGTAGACTGTTATAGACAGCCAGAAACAGGTAGATGGCGCATCTGGCGGGATTCGAACCCACGACCCCTGCCTTCGGAGGGCAGTACTCTATCCAGCTGAGCTACAGATGCCTGTGCCGCCGCTGATGCGGCTGCGGGCAGTATCATACGCATCCCGGTGTCATCCGTCCATGCTGGTCCATGCAATTTATTCCGGAGCCGAGCTGCGGATCAGATGGTCAAAAGCCGCCAGCGAAGCTTTGGCTCCTTCGCCGATGGCAATCACGATCTGTTTGTAAGGCACCGTGGTGACATCTCCGGCAGCAAAAATGCCGGCCACGGAGGTGCGGCCATGGTCATCCACCTGGATTTCGCCCCGCGGGTTCAGGAGCAGACTGTCCTTCAGCCATTCGCTGTTGGGCAGCAGGCCCACCTGGATAAAGACCCCCTCCAGTTCAAGGCTGTAGGACTCACCAGACTGGCGATCCCGGTAGTCCAGGGCAGTGACTTTCTGGCCATCGCCCCGGATGGCACTGATCGGGGCACCGGTAATCACGCTGACATTGCCCAGGCTGTACAGCTTGCGCTGCAGTACCGCATCAGCCTTGAGGGCGTTGTGGGTCAGCAGGGTGACATGGGCCACAATACCGGCCAGGTCAATGGCCGCCTCCACACCAGAGTTTCCCCCCCCGATCACCGCCACGCGCTTGCCCTTGAACAGTGGCCCGTCGCAGTGCGGGCAATAGGCCACACCCCGGGTACGGTATTCTGCCTCGCCGGGCACGTTCAGCTCCCGGTAGCGGGCGCCGGTAGCCAGAATCAGGGTTTTGGCTTTCAGGACTGCACCGGACTCAAACTGCACTTCGTGCAGCCCGCCATGGGCATCAGGTACCAGCCGGGCCGCCCGCTGCAGGGGCATCATATCAACACCGTACTGGCGGACATGCTCCTCCAGGGCGGCGGCCAGTTTGGGGCCTTCGGTTTCCGGCACGGAGATAAAGTTTTCGATGGCCATGGTGTCCAGCACCTGGCCACCAAAGCGTTCGGCCACCAGCCCGGTACGGATGCCCTTACGGACGGCATAGATGGCCGCAGCAGCGCCTGCCGGACCACCACCGACCACCAGCACATCAAAGGGCTGTCGGGCTGTAACTTTTTCAGCTTCGCGAGCCGCCGCACCACGGTCCAGTTTCGCCACAAACTCTTCCAGGCTCATACGTCCCTGGGCAAAGGGCTGGCCGTTCAGGTAAATGGTGGGTACAGCCATGATCTGGCGCTGCTCCACCTCGCTCTGGAACAGCGCCCCGTCAATGGCAACATGGTGAATGGCCGGGTTCAGCACGGCCATCAGGTTCAGGGCCTGAACGACATCCGGGCAATTCTGGCAGGACTGGGAGAAGTAGGTTTCAAAGTGATAATCCCCCTGCAGTGCCTGAATCTGCTCCATAATTTCGGCGCTGGCCCTGGGCGGATAGCCACCCGTCTGCAGCAGGGCCAGCACCAGCGAAGTAAATTCGTGCCCCATGGGCAAACCGGCAAAACGCAGGTCCTGTGGCTGATCCGGACGGGTCAGGGCAAAGGAGGGTTTGCGCTGGTCATCGCCATCTGTCTGCAGGCTGATCTGGCTGCACAGGCTGGCAATCTCCTGCAGCAGACCGAGCATTTCGGCGGACTGGGCTGAATCGTCAAGGGAGGCCACAATCGTGAAAGGCCGGGTAACCTTGTCCAGATAGGCTTTCAGCTGGTTTCTAAGGCCGTCATCCAACATGGGGCTATGACTCCGTGGCTAGAGGGGGCGCCGGGCGCGGCGACAAAAGAGAATGGCCTTACCTTAAGCCATGGTGCGGTATAGCGAAAATTGAATAAACCACTTGTAGCGATTCGCTTTGCCTATCTGACCGTTCAGTCCGGCTCCAGCGCCTCGCTCAGCACCTGAAGCTGGCGGGCCTGCAGGACATAGGCTGCATCGGCCAGGCTGTTGTGCACCGGCTGGATAGCCAGTGTGCCCTCAACCTGCAGGGGCGTGTAGATATCGTCCAGCAAAATCCCCGGCGGGTACTGTACCAGCACAATTTGGTTCGGTGGCGGTGGCTGCACATGGATACAGGCTTCCGGATACGCCCCCAGCACAAAGCGGAGC
>DIDB01000083.1 GCA_002417905.1 Pseudomonadaceae bacterium UBA5811 | reverse complement strand
CGCCGTGGGATCCTGTCTGGCAGGGCGGCTTTTCCGTGCTCGTCCAGGCGTTTGGGCATCGCGTCGAGGAATTCCTTGACCGGCCGGTCCCAGCCTTTGGGCAGGTCGTGGGCTACGCCGCCAATCCGGTACCAGGCCGGGTGCAGCCGGAAGCCGGTAATGGCTTCAACAACCTTGTAGGCCCGCTGCCGGTCGGTAAAGGTGAAGAACACGGGCGTCATTGCCCCGACGTCCTGGATATAGGTACCCAGGTACAGCAGGTGGTTCAGGATCCGGAAAAATTCCGCCATCATGATGCGGATGACATCCACCCGCTGTGGCACCCGGATACCTGCCAGCTTTTCTACCGCTAGCACGTATGGCAGGTTGTTCATCACCCCGCCCAGATAGTCAATCCGGTCGGTATAGGGGATAAAACTGTGCCAGCTCTGCCGCTCGGCCATTTTTTCGGCACCACGGTGGTGGTAGCCGATTTCCGGTACGCAGTCGACGATTTCCTCACCGTCCAGCTGCAGGATGATCCGGAACGCTCCGTGAGCTGAGGGGTGGTTGGGGCCAAGGTTGAGGAACATGAAGTCTTCATGTTCCCCATGCTGCTTCATGCCCCACTGGGCCGGATCAAAGCGCAGGGCTTCCTGCTCCATGTTTTCCTTGGCCACAGTCAGGCTGTAAGGATCAAACTCTGTGGCCCGGGCCGGATAATCCTTGCGCAGGGGATGTCCTTCCCACGTCGGGGGCATCAACATCCGGATCAGGTGGGGATGGCCACTGAACTGGATACCATACATGTCCCAGATTTCGCGCTCATACCAGTTGGCGTTAGGCCAGATGCTGGTGGCGCTGGGCAGGTTCAGGTCGCCCTCTTTCAGGGCCACCTTGATCATCACGTCGCTGTTACGCTCAATGGAGATCAGGTGATAGAACACGCTGAAATCTGCTGCTGGCAGGCCACGGCGCTGCGTGCGCAGCCGCTCGTCAACGCCGTGCAGGTCATAGAGCATCACATAAGGTTTGGGCAGGTTGCGCAGAAAGCGCAGGACATCGAGTAACTGCTCCCGGGCCACCCAGAGGACCGGCATTCCGGTGCGGGTACTCTGGGCGACGAAGGCCTCTGCGCCAAAGCGGTTATTCAGTTCGGAGACGACATTCTGGTCGTCGGCTGTGTACGAAGGCACGTACAGAGCTTGGTCTGCAGTCATGATTTTGATCGCTATCGGTCAACGGTAGGTGTGGTTATCCCGGCTGCACGCGATGGAGTGGGGTCACACTTCGTCGGGGCTGCGTAGGTTCGTGACCTGGCTGCGCTCCTGCTGCTTCAGGTCACGCTGGGCCGGCATTTCAGCGCGGTAAACACCTTGCTCGCCAACAACCCAGGACAGTGGACGACGTTCCTCAGCGATGGAATCCTGCAAGAGCATCAGGGCCTGCAGAAAAGCTTCCGGACGGGGAGGACAGCCCGGCACATAAACGTCAACAGGCAAAAACTTGTCAACGCCCTGTACTACTGAATAGATGTCGTACATGCCGCCAGAGTTTGCGCAGGAACCCATGCAGATTACCCACTTGGGCTCCAGCATCTGTTCGTACAGGCGCTGGATGACCGGGGCCATCTTGATGAATGCGGTACCGGCAACAACCATGAAGTCTGCTTGACGGGGGGAAGCGCGGATAACTTCCGCACCAAAGCGGGCGATATCGTGGGGCGCCGTGAAGGCGGTAGTCATTTCCACATAGCAGCAGGAAAGACCGAAGTTATAGGGCCACAGGGAGTTTTTGCGTCCCCAGTTGACAGCCTTGCTGAGGACTGTCTCTAGCTTGCCCATGAAAATGCCGCGATTAATCTGCTCCAGCGGATCAGCCACAATCTGGCTGTCGCCGATCGGATACTGCTGGTTTACAGCATTGGGATCGATCCGGGTAAGTTTGTATTGCATTGTCCAAGCCTCATTGTTTGAGCTTCGCCTGCCTTTTCCTTCGGCTTTCCGGGGCCCAGTCAAGAGCTCCGACGCGCCACAGATACACCAGGCCCGCTAACAGGATTCCAATGAAAACAGTTGCTTCAATCAGGCCGGCCCATCCGCTTTCGCGCACGGACACGGACCAGGCAAACAGGTAAAGGGCTTCGACGTCGAAGATCACGAAGAGCATCGCGACCAGATAGAATTTGGCGGACAGCCTCAGGCGGGAGCTTCCTGTTGGTACGACACCAGCCTCAAACGGTTCATTTTTGCTGTGTCCCCATGCCTTGCTGCCAAGCAGGCTGGAAACGCCAAGCATAAAACCGCAGAGACCAAATACAGCAAGCAGGAATACAGCTAAGCCCCAGTTATGGGACAGGGATGCGTTAATATCCGGCATGCCGGACTCCTTCTAGGGAACGGCTGATTTATTGGTCAGGTGCTTCAATTCACCACAGTTTTTTATTTTAGGCCGCTAAATAAGGTTAAGTAAATTTCTTTGTATGAAATTAGCCTGTGTGAGTGAAGTAAAGCTTGGAAGCCCTGTTTTTGGCTGATTTATCGATATTTTGTTGATTTTAATCAATGATGGTTAAGGCTGTTTGAGAGCAAGAAAACAGTGACGGTTTTGCATTATAAATGATATTTATTATCATTAATTGGTTTGGTTATTTATCCGGCCATGCAGAAACCGTACACTTGATAATAAATAGTGGCTGACTGACTGGCGAGTTTTTTGTATGTTTCTGCTTCCGGAGATTGAGGGTTTCCTGTTGTGCCCGACGCCACAGGGCTGGCTTGATCAGGCATTACAGCATCCGGATATCCTGCTGATTGATCATGCCAATTGTGAAAAAAAGGCGGCAGGAACGGCTCTGACCCTGCTGTTCCGTCATGTCGACAAAGAGATGCTGCAGTACCGCCTGTCCCGTCTGGCCCGTGAAGAATTGCGCCATTTTGAGCAGGTAGCCGAGCTGATGAAAAAGCGGGGCATCGCCTATCGGATGATCAGTGCGTCCCGGTATGCCCAGCGTCTGCATGCCCATATCCGCAAGAATGAGCCCGGCCGGCTGGTGGATACCCTGATTGTTGGCGCCTATATCGAAGCCCGTTCCTGCGAGCGCTTTTACCGGCTGGCTCCCTTTCTGGATGAGGAGCTGCAGACTTTCTATCTGTCGCTGCTGGAATCCGAAGGGCGGCATTACCGGGATTATCTGGAAATGGCCCGGACTTACTCGCCTGAGCCCATCAAGTCGCGCATTGCGTTCTGGGGGGAGGTTGAGCGGGATGCTATCCTGACTCCCGATACTGAGTTCCGCTTCCATAGTGGCGCAGTTGCCTGAGTTTTTATTTTTCTTCTGCGGAAAGCAGGGTAACCGGCGTCACGGGGACATCGCTCATGCCATTCTGACGGTAGGTAGGCGTTTCAGCGATGTGGTCGATAACATCCATCCCCCGCACAACACGACCAAAAACAGCATACCCGAAGTCGCGCTGGTCATGGTCAAGTGCCGTGTTATCTCGCAAATTGATGTAGAACTGGCTGGTAGCTGAGTCAACCTGCCGGGTGCGGGCCATGGCAAGGGTTCCGCGAATATTGTGCAGGCCGTTATCTGCCTCGTTGCGAATGGGGGCGCCAGAAGCTTTTGGCGTAAAGTGATGATCAAAGCCACCGCCCTGAATTACATAACCCGGGATTATCCGGTGAAAAAGGGTATCGGTATAAAAGCCGCTGCGTATGTAAGCCAGGAAATTGGCTACGGTAATGGGGGCCTGCTGGGGGTATAGCTCAACCTCAACGCTGCCCTGGCTGGTGTTCAGGATTACGCGAGGTGTTTCTGTTGCAGGCAGCTGACGGGTTGTCAGCAGTGTGCAGCAAAGTACCAGCACAAGCTTTTTCAGCATGGGGTGTCCTCATTGTAGCTAACAATGGTTAAAAACGGCACCAGTCC
>DIDB01000226.1 GCA_002417905.1 Pseudomonadaceae bacterium UBA5811 | reverse complement strand
CTTTAGGGGCAGTGCGGCTTTTACGTCATAACGGGCATGAAAAAGCTGTTTTATAGTGCGCAGTCACGGTGCTTGAGCCGTGCAGGGCTGCAGCAGATGTACCGGCAGGTGCGCTTTGGCCTTTATCTTGCCCTCCAGTCCGGGCTTGCAGGCCGGAGACTGGCCGGGGTTTAACTGATGGCCGGCATGCGCCTGATGCTGCCGGCCATGGCGGAAACATGAAGGAAGGAGAGAAGCTGTGTCGCGTAGACGCGTCGTAGTTACCGGGATGGGCATGGTGTCGCCGCTGGGTAATGATGTGCCAAGCAGCTGGCAGGGCATTCTGGCCGGCCGGAGTAGTATTGGCCTGATCCAGCATCTGGACCTGTCCGGCTTCTCCACGCGTATCGGGGGCTCTGTCCGGGATTTTGACATTTCGCCTTATCTGTCGCCCAAAGAAGCCCGCAAGCTGGACCTGTTCATCCAGTATGGTCTGGCGGCCTCCATCCAGGCCGTCCGGAATTCCGGGCTGGAGATTACTGATGCCAACCGGGAGCGGATCGGAGTGGCCATCGGCTCGGGAACCGGCGGGCTGACCAATATCCAGAACAACTGCATTGCCCTGATGGAGCATGGTCCACGCCGGGTTTCGCCTTTCTTTGTTCCGGGTGCCATCATCAATATGGTGTCCGGCTTCCTGTCGATCCAGCTGGGGCTGGAAGGACCGAACTACGCGATTGCCACCGCCTGCAGTTCCGGAACCCACTGCATTGGCATGGCGGCCCGCAATATTGCCTATGGAGATGCCGATGTCATGGTGGCCGGCGGGGCTGAAATGGCCGCCTGCAGTCTGGGCATTGCCGGTTTTGCGGCGGCCCGTGCCCTGTCAACCCGCAACGATCCGCCCGAAGCAGCCAGCCGCCCCTGGGACCGGGACCGGGATGGGTTTGTGCTGGGTGATGGCGCCGGAACCCTGATCCTTGAGGAGCTGGAGCACGCCCGGGCCCGGGGTGCCACGATTTATGCCGAGCTGCTTGGTTTTGGCATGAGTTCGGACGCTTTCCATATGACGGCCCCGCCAGATAACGGTGCCGGAGCTGCCCGCTGCATGCGCAATGCCCTGCGGGATGCCCGGCTGGATCCTGCGGATATCCAGTATGTGAATGCCCATGGCACCTCCACACCGGCCGGAGACCGGGCTGAGGCTGCAGCGCTGAAAAGCGTGGTTGGCGGGCATGCCCATACGTTGGCCATCAGCTCTACCAAATCCATGACGGGCCATCTGCTGGGGGCGGCGGGTGCCATTGAGGCGATTTTTTCGATTCTGGCCATCCGTGACCAGGTGGCTCCCCCGACCATCAATCTGGATAACCCGGATGAAGGCTGCGATCTGGATTTTGTGCCACACCAGGCCCGCTCGCTGCCGGTCAGTGTCGTGCTGTCCAACTCCTTTGGCTTCGGGGGAACCAACAGCTCCCTGCTGTTCCGCCGTTTTGACTCGTGAGCCTGTCCTGGGTAGATGGCCAGCCCGCCGCGGCCATCGCTGCGGATGACCGGGGGCTGGCTTACGGTGATGGCCTGTTTGAAACCCTGAGAGTGGTACGTGGCCAGCCGCGCCTGCTGGAGCGGCACCTGCAGCGGCTGGCCACAGGCTGCCAGCGCTTGCAGCTCAATGCCGATCTGGCCGCGATCCGCCAGCAACTGGAGGATTTTGCGGCCCAGCTGGGGGAGGGTGTCTGCAAGCTGATACTGACCCGGGGCAGCGGCCGGCGTGGTTATGGGCCGGATCTGCGGGCTGCGCCGCGCTGCCTGTTACAGGGCAGTCCGGCACCTGTCTGGCCCACGGCTCATGCCCAGGGTGTCCGGCTGTATCCCTGTACAGTCCGGCTGGCCTGGCAGCCCCTGCTGGCCGGCCTGAAGCATCTGAACCGTCTGGAGCAGGTGCTGGCCCGGGCCGAGTGGCAGGATGGCCTGCATGCTGAAGGCCTGATGTGCGATCCGGCCGGCCATGTCATTGAAGGCGTATTCAGTAACCTGTTTTTGGGCCGGGCCGGTGAATTGTGGACGCCGGATCTTGGCCGTTGCGGTGTGGCCGGGGTCATGCGGGCTGAAATCCTGGCGCGGGCCAGGACATTGGGCATGCCTGTACAGGTCCGGGAGATCGGTCTGGAGGCGTTCCTGCAGGCGGATGAAGTTTTTGTCTGCAACAGTCTGTACGGTCTGTGGCCGGTAACCGCCTTCCGGGAGCAGATCTGGCCCGTGGGACCATTGACCCGGCAGTTGCAGGGGGCACTGGCCGGTCTGCTGGAGGCATCATGATGCGCTGGCTGCGGGTTCTGCTGCCGGGCGCTGCCCTGCTTGCTGGCCTGGCCGGCGGGCTGGTTGCCTGGCAGATCCAGTCGGCCCTGCAGCAGCCACTGGCGGTTCCGGAGGACGGGCTGCTGCTGGAGGTCCAGCCTGGCGATACCCCGGGTGGGGTATTGCGCCGGCTGGAGAGTCGCCAGGTTCTGCAGGGCGCGCTCTGGCTGCGCCTGTACTGGCGGCTGGAGCGGCCGGATGAGGCCCTGTTCAGTGGCGAATATCGCCTGCAGCCCGGGATGCGTGTCGAGCAGATGCTGGGTCTCTGGCAGCGCCATGAGGTGGTGCAGTATCAGCTGACCTTGGTGGAGGGCTGGAATTTCCGCCAGTTGCGCCAGGCCATGGCTGCCCAGCCCGGTCTGGCACAGACCCTGGGCGCGCTGGATGATGCAGCCGTCATGGCGCGGCTGGGCCATCCCGGGCTGCATCCGGAGGGGCGTTTTTTTCCGGATACTTACCGCTATACC
>DIDB01000162.1 GCA_002417905.1 Pseudomonadaceae bacterium UBA5811 | reverse complement strand
GGGGCTACTGCTGGCACTGGGCGGGATCCTGGTGTATGTGGCATTCCGCTTCCAGTGGAAGTTTGGCTGTGGAGCAGTGCTGTCCCTGTTCCATGACGTGATTCTGGTGCTGGGGGTGTTCTCGGTATTTGCCATTCCCTTCGATCTGACTGTGCTGGCTGCCGTGCTGGCGTTAGTTGGCTATTCCCTGAATGACACCATCGTGGTCTTTGACCGGGTGCGGGAGAATTTTCGCCTGCTGCGCCGGGCCGGACTGGTCGAAAACCTGAATATCTCGACGACCCAGACCCTGCTGCGTACCCTGGCCACCTCCATTTCCACCCTGCTGGCGGTGGTCGCCCTGATGGTCTGGGGCGGGGAGCATCTCTGGGGCTTTTCGCTGGCGCTGTTTATCGGCATCGTGGTTGGAACGACCTCATCGGTCTATGTGGCCAACAGCACGCTGCTCTGGCTGAAGCTGGAGCGGACAGACCTGATTCCATCCCCGAACGGGGAGGTGGACAATCGGCCCTGAACGGGGCCGGCTGGTGTCTGCCGGATGATCCCGGCAGGCGGGCTGCATCAGCGTTTCAGGGCGCTGCTGAGATAGGGCTGGATGGTGGTCAGTACTGCCTTGAAGCATTTGGTATTGCCTGCCACGATCTGCCCTTTTTCCAGATACTGGTGGTCGCCGGTGAAATCGCTGACCAGCCCGCCCGCTTCCTGGACCAGCAGGGCTCCAGCGGCCATATCCCACTCGGACAGGCCGAACTCCCAGAATGCGTCATAGCGGCCTGCGGCCACATAGGCCAGATCAAGGCTGGCGGCTCCGGCACGGCGCAGACCGGCAGTCGGGCCGATCAGGGCACGGAACATGCCCAGATAGTTGTCCAGCTCGTCCAGCTGCCCTTCCCGGAAGGGGAAGCCGGTGCCCAGCAGGGCGCCTTCCAGCCCCTTGCGCTTGCTGACCCGAAGGCGTTTGCCATTAAGCGCCGCCCCCCGGCCCCGGCTGGCAGTAAATTCTTCCTGGCGGACCGGGTCCAGCACCACACCATGTTCCAGCCGGCCCCGGTAGCGGCAGGCTATGCTGACCGCAAAATGGGGCACTCCGCGCAGGAAGTTGGTGGTGCCATCCAGCGGATCAATGATCCAGAGGTAATCCGTGCCCTCTCCTGAACCCGGCTGCAATCCGGATTCCTCGCCCAGAATGCCATGGGTCGGGTAAGCCTTGCGCAATGCCTGGATAATGCATTGCTCGGCGGCCCGGTCCACTTCACTGACGTAGTCACTGGCTTCTTTTTCTGTAACCGATATGACATCCAGGCGCTCGGCAGAGCGAATGATCAACTCTCCCGCGCTGCGGGCGGCGCGCAGGGCGATATTCAGCATGGGCTGCATGGTAATTACCTGGAGATCAAAAAGAGGGCTGGCGATTTTAGCAGAATGACGCCATACATCCAGTATCCCGGGCGGCTGGTGGATGCAGGTTGCAGGCTGCTCCGGTAACCTTTCCCGTTTTTTCAGGCTGTTTTCGGGGATGGGGCGTGTTGCAGAACATTCGAGTCGTGCTGGTGGAGACCAGTCATCCGGGCAACATTGGTGGTGCGGCCCGGGCGATGAAAACCATGGGGCTTTCCCGGCTGGTGCTGGTGCGGCCGGAGGTTTTTCCCAGTGAAATTGCTGAGGCCCGGGCGTCAGGTGCCGTTGATATTCTCGGCCAGGCCCGGGTGGTGGGCTGTCTTGAGGAGGCTCTGGCCGGCTGTACCCTGGTGATGGGGACCAGCGCCAGAGACCGGCGGATTCCCTGGCCTTTGCTGGATCCCCATGAATCGGCAGCCCGGGTCGTCGCTCAGGCGGGTACAGGGGCTGACGTGGCTCTGGTTTTTGGCCGTGAATACGCCGGGCTGACCAATGAGGAGCTGCAATGCTGCCACTTCCATGTACACATTCCGGCCAGTCCGGACTACGGCTCGCTGAATCTGGCAGCGGCGGTGCAGGTGCTGGCCTATGAGGTCCGCATGGCCTGGCGGGCAGTCAGCCGTCAGCCGGCAGCAGAGGTCAATGCGGAGGACCGGCCGGTTACTGCGGATGAGCTGGAGCACTATTACCGCCATCTGGAACAGACCCTGGTGGATATTGGCTTTCTGGACCCGCAGCGGCCTGGCCATCTGATGGCCAGGCTGCGCCGGCTGTACAGCCGAACTGATCTCCGCCGGGCAGAAATGAATATCCTGCGCGGTATCCTGACCGAGACCCGGCGCGCCCTGCAGGCCCCGCGCGGGTAGCTGGTAGCCGGCTAATAGTTGACTGATTAAGTCAGTTATTTCATCATTAGGCCAACTTTGCCAGCCGGGTATTCTGCAATGCGATTGACAACGAAAGGCCGCTATGCGGTAACTGCCATGCTTGATCTGGCTCTGCATGCCCGCAGGGGGCCGGTATCACTGGCGGACATTTCGGAGCGTCAGGGCATTTCGCTGTCCTATCTGGAACAGCTGTTCGCCCGGTTGCGCCGCAAGGGGCTGGTCAGCAGCGTACGGGGGCCGGGTGGTGGCTACCAGCTGGCCCAAGCCATGGAAAACATCCGGATTGCCCAGGTGATTGATGCGGTGGATGAGTCGGTGGATGCTACCCGCTGTCAGGGGCTGGGGGACTGCCAGGAGGGTGATTTGTGCCTGACCCATTATCTGTGGCAGGACCTGAGCGAGCGCATTCATGCCTTCCTGAGTGGCATCAGTCTGGCTGATCTGGTTAACCGCGATGATATCCGTCTGCTGTCGGCCGCCCGTGAGTCCTGTCCGCCGGTGCTGGGAGCTACGGGCCGGCGCAAGGTAGCCCGCCCTGCCGCTGCAGATCGGGCCTGATGGCGGATCGTTGAGGAGAAGAGGATGAAACTGCCCATTTATCTCGATTATTCTGCAACCACACCGGTTGATCCCCGGGTGGCGGCCAAAATGGTCGGGTGCCTGACACCTGATGGAAATTTTGGCAATCCGGCTTCCCGCTCCCATGTCTTTGGCTGGCGGGCCGAGGAGGCCGTGGAGCATGCCCGGCACCAGGTCGCGGAGCTGGTCGGGGCTGATCCCCGCGAAATTGTCTGGACTTCCGGAGCTACCGAGTCGGATAACCTGGCCCTGAAAGGGGCTGCCCATTTTTATGCCAGCAAGGGCCGGCATATCGTAACGTCAAAAATCGAGCATAAGGCCGTGCTGGATACCTGTCGCCAGCTGGAGCGGGAGGGTTTCGAAGTCACCTATCTGGATCCGCAGCCGGATGGGCTGATTACCCCGGAAATGGTAGAGGCGGCCCTGCGTGAGGACAGCATTCTGGTGTCCATCATGCACGTCAATAACGAAATCGGCACCGTCAATGACATTGCGGCCATCGGCGAGCTGACCCGGGCCCGGGGAGTCCTGTTTCATGTGGATGCAGCCCAGTCCACGGGCAAGGTAGCGATTGATCTGGAGCGGCTGAAGGTGGACCTGATGTCTTTCTCGGCCCATAAAACCTACGGTCCCAAGGGTATTGGTGCCCTGTATGTGCGGCGCAAGCCACGGGTGAGGATTGAAGCCCAGATGCATGGGGGCGGTCATGAGCGTGGCATGCGTTCCGGGACCCTGGCCACTCACCAGATTGTGGGCATGGGTGAGGCTTTTGAACTGGCCCGCAAGGAAATGGCTGGGGAAAACCAGCGGATTGCTGCCCTGCAGGCACGCTTTTACCAGCAGGTGCAAAGTCTTGAAGAACTGTATGTCAATGGCAGCCTGACCGCCCGGGTACCACATAATCTGAATCTCAGCTTCAATTTTGTTGAGGGGGAATCCCTGATCATGGCCCTGAAGGATCTGGCGGTGTCCTCCGGTTCGGCCTGTACCTCGGCTTCGCTGGAGCCTTCTTATGTCCTGCGGGCCCTGGGGCGCAATGACGAACTGGCCCACAGCTCGATCCGCTTTACCTTCGGTCGCTTTACCACCGAAGAAGAAGTTGACTATGCCGCCCGCAAAGTCTGCGAGGCGGTCAGCAAACTGCGGGAACTGTCGCCCCTGTGGGACATGTACAAGGAGGGCGTGGACCTTTCCGCAGTGAAGTGGCAGGCCCACTGAGCGGCCGGCATTTCTGGACAGCAGGAGGATGGACATCATGGCGTATAGCGAAAAGGTGATTGATCATTACGAGCATCCGCGCAATGTCGGCAAGCTGGACGAGCAGGATCCGGATGTGGGAACGGGCATGGTCGGTGCTCCGGCCTGCGGGGATGTGATGCGCCTGCAGATCCGGGTTAATGATCAGGGCGTGATTGAGGATGCCCGGTTCAAGACTTATGGCTGCGGTTCGGCGATTGCTTCCAGCTCGCTGGCCACGGAATGGATGAAGGGCAAGACCCTGGACGAAGCAGCAAGCATCAAGAACACCCAGATTGCCGAAGAGCTGGCCCTGCCACCGGTCAAAATCCACTGCTCCGTGCTGGCTGAGGATGCCATCAAGGCTGCCGTCCGGGATTACCGTCAGAAAAAAGGTCTGGCCTGACCCTTTCTATTGAGGAGAAATACATGGCAATTACCCTGACACCAGCCGCCACCAGCCATATCCGGCAATCCCTGGAAAACCGGGGCAAGGGTGAGGGCATCCGGCTGGGTGTCCGCACATCTGGCTGCTCGGGGATGGCCTATCAGCTGGAGTTTGTGGACGAGGCCGCGGCCGGTGACCATGTTTTTGAGGTGGACGGGGTCAAGGTTTTTGTTGACCCGAAAAGTCTGGTTTACCTTGATGGCACCGAGCTGGATTTTGCCCGTGAAGGCCTGAATGAAGGTTTCCGCTTCAACAATCCCAATGCCCGGGGTGAGTGCGGCTGCGGGGAAAGTTTCAGCGTCTGAGGACCGTTATGCGTTATGGCTGAAGACTGTTTTGCCCTGTTTGGTCTTGCACCAGCTTTCGGGCTGGATATGGCTGCACTGGCTGACCGCTATCGTGCTCTGGCAGGAGCAGTTCATCCTGACCGTTTTGTGGGTGCTCCGGTCCGGGAACAGCGGCTGGCCCAGCAGCGGACGGCGGATCTGAACGACGCCTGGCAGACCCTGAAAGACCCGGTGCGCCGGGCCCGGCATTTGCTGGCCCTGCAGGGGCATGAACTTCCGGAGGAGGCTACGGTGCAGGATCCGGAGTTTCTGCAGCAGCAGATGGCATGGCGGGAGGAGCTGGAGACCCTGCGCGACACGGGAGACCGGGCGGGGCTGGTGGCATTCCGCCACCGTCTGGGAGCAGCCCGCCAGGCCCTGGAGGCTGCATTTTCAGCAGCCTGG
>DIDB01000218.1 GCA_002417905.1 Pseudomonadaceae bacterium UBA5811 | reverse complement strand
GCATCCAGCAGGAAGCCGAATTTCTCGACCTGCTCAGCCTCCTCGATGCCCAGGACCCGGAAAACCGCCTGCTGCATGGCCTTGTCATGGATACGGATGGAGCCACCTCCCAGCTCGGTGCCATTCAGTACCATGTCATACGCCCGGGACAGCGCTCCGGCCGGATTGGTCTCCAGTGCCTCAGGTGAGCAGCTCGGTGCAGTAAACGGATGGTGCAGGGCCGACAGGCTGCCATCATCGTTTTCCTCGAACATCGGGAAATCCACCACCCACAATGGTGCCCAGTCACAGGTGAGCAGGTTCAGGTCATGGCCCAGCCGGATGCGCAGGGCACCCAGCGCATCGGCAACCACTTTGGCCCGGTCCGCGCCAAAGAACACGATATCGCCATCCACCGCACCCACCCGGTCGAGAATGACGGTCAGGTTTTCCTCCGGAATGAATTTGACGATCGGCGACTGCAGGCCTTCCAGCCCCCGGGCCCGCTCGTTGACCTTGATATAGGCCAGCCCTCTGGCACCGTGATTGCCAACGAACCGGGTGTATTCATCAATCTGGCTGCGCGGCATGCTGGCAGCCCCCGGCACCCGCAGGGCGGCGACCCGGCCCTTCGGATCATTGGCCGGACCACTGAAGACCTTGAACTCCACGGCCTGCAGCTGGTCAGCCACATCCACCAGCTCCAGCGGAATCCGCAGGTCCGGCTTGTCCGAACCGAAGCGGCGCATGGCTTCGGCAAAGGTCATGTGCGGAAACTCACCGAACTCCAGATCCAGCACTTCCCGGAACAGCTGGCGGATCATCGTTTCGGTGATGCCCATGATGTCCCGCTCATCGAGGAAGCTGGTCTCGATGTCGATCTGGGTAAATTCCGGCTGGCGGTCCGCCCGCAGGTCTTCGTCCCGGAAGCACTTGGCAATCTGGTAATACCGGTCAAAGCCGGCCACCATCAGCAGCTGCTTGAACAGCTGGGGCGACTGCGGCAGGGCAAAGAAGCTGCCTGCATGGGTCCGGCTTGGCACCAGGTAATCCCGGGCGCCCTCTGGCGTGGCCCGGGTCAGGATCGGAGTTTCCACATCCAGGAAACCCTGGGCATCCAGATAGCGGCGGATACTGCTGGTAATCTGCGAACGCAGCTTCAGCCGGGCGGCCATTTCCGGCCGGCGCAGGTCAATAAAGCGGTAACGCAGCCGGGTTTCCTCACCCACATCGCTGTATTCATCCAGCGGGAACGGCGGCGTTTCGGCCTGGTTCAATACCTCAAGGTCATAGCCCAGCACCTCGATGGCCCCGGAAGCCATGTTCGGATTGCGGGCTCCCTCCGGCCGCAGCCGTACCCGCCCGGTAACCCGGACCACATATTCACTGCGCACCCGGTCCGCCCGGGCAAACGTATCCGCCCGGTCCGGGTCAAACACCACCTGGGCCAGCCCGTCCCGGTCACGGATATCAAGGAAAATTACCCCGCCATGATCCCGTCGCCGGTGTACCCAGCCGCAAAGGGTAATTTCCTGGCCATCCAGGTGCTCGTTCAGTTGGCCGCAATAGTGGCTGCGCATCATAGTGGGGATTCTTCTCTTGAGTCTCGGTTGGTTGTCAGGGATTACTCGCTGGCCGCGCAGGCGCCGCCACACCCGCCAGAGGCACAGGCCGGCGCATTGTCGCCACTGGCCAGATTTTTCTTCGCGCCGGTCTTGAAATCGGTTTCATACCAGCCGCGGCCCTTGAGACGGAAGCCGGGCACGGACAGCTGTTTCTGCAGGGCCGCAGCACCACAGGCCGGACACACGGTCAGGGGCGCATCACTGAATTTCTGGATGGTCTCCAGCTGATGGCCACATTCAGCACACTGATATTCGTAGATCGGCATTGACCTGACTCCAGCGAAATGAAGGGTCCGTGCCCGGGCCAGGCCCGGATCAGGGCGGCAGATTATATCCGGTTCAGGGCCTGCACGGCAGCCTTTCTCCGGCCAGCCCTCTGCTCGTCAGTAATGCGGGGGAGGCGCCTCTTCAGCGCCATCCAGCCGGCCCAGCAGCTCCTCCTGGCGACTGGCCAGCTGGTCGAGGCGCAACTGCAGGCGGTCCAGCAGGTTACGCTGCTCCACCAGCAGGTCATTCAGCAGCTGCAGGGTGTCATCCTGGAACGCCAGCCGGGTTTCCAGCTCGATCAGCCGGGCCTCTTCAGGCGTCTGGCCCATCTGCCACCTCCGCCACAAAATTCCCGCCCAGTACCAGGGCCAGCCGTTCGCGGATCTGCTCCACCTGCTCCGGGGCATAGGGCTGCATCGGCTGCCGGCCCCAGATGGGAGCCGGCCAGGCCGCATCGGTCTTTTTCCGCACGATCACATGCATGTGCAACTGCCAGGTAATGTTGCCCAGCGCCGCCACATTCATCTTGTCAGCCTTGAACACATCCTTGAGCTGCTCGGCCAGCTGCAGGGTTTCCTGCCAGAAGCGCTGCTGGTCAGCCGTCTCCAGCTGGAATGGCTCACTGACCTCCTCCCGGCGTGGCACCAGCACAAACCAGGGATACCGGGCATCATTCATCAGCAGCAGCCGGCAGA
>DIDB01000152.1 GCA_002417905.1 Pseudomonadaceae bacterium UBA5811 | reverse complement strand
GGGTGAGTGGCACCGGCCGGGGGCAGCGGGAGCGGAACGACGATGCGGCATTGCGGAGCAGGGCAGTGAACACACGCGGCTGCTGGAACTGGATGAAGTGATGGACCAGGACAGTCAGGAGTTGCGCGACAGGAGCCGGCCCGGTAAACGCCGTGCGCAGCCGGTTCAGCAGAGCACAGGGCGCCCGCTCGCTGTCAGTATCGCCCGCCGGCCAGTAAAAGCCCGGAGCCGGACTGAAATCCGCCAGCTGGCCGTTATGGGCAAAGCACCAGTTCTGCCCCCACAGCTCCCGGACAAAAGGGTGGGTATTGGCCAGACAGACCCGGCCCACATTGGCCTGGCGGATATGGCCGATCACCACCTCACTGCGGACCGGGTAACGGCGAACCAGCTGCGCCACCTCGGACTCGACACTGGGCCGGCTGTCCTGAAACAGGCGCAGCCCCCGGCCCTCATAAAAAGCCACGCCCCAGCCATCCCGGTGCGGGCCGGTACCACCACCACGCTGCATCAGGCCCGTAAAGCTGAAGCGGATATCCGTTGGCACATTGGCACTCATGCCCAGCAGTTCGCACATGACAGCGGCTCCCCGGTTACAGGCGAGGCTCAATACGCCCGGCCACTGGACTGTCCAGTACCTCGCCAAGCGTCTTTTCTCTGCTACTGGCTGTCTTTTCCTCTGGCAGCGGCATGACCAGACAGTGCCGGTACAGCCAGTACCCGGCCAGCAGCAGCAGATACAGCCCGAAGCCCAGCAGGGCATACATCAGCAGATCAGAAACAGCCCGCCAGGCGTTATTGCCCAGCTCGAACAGCAGGTCAATGACCGCTATGGCCAGCGCCGGGGCATAGATCGACCGTTCCGGATCCACCAGGGTCGGCGTCAGCAGCAGCACTGCACCCAGCAGCCACAGCGGCTCGCGCAGATAACGCCACATCCAGCAGGTCATCCGGTACCAGACCGCCAGACAGCCCAGCGCCCCCAGCAGATACAGGAGCCAGACCACCGTATAATCGTTTTCGAACATCAGCATCAGCAACTCTTTGCCGGAACGGCCGGCCAGACGGACAATGTGCGCGGCCCCGCAGCTGGCCTGCGGTGCTGGCCACACCTTCGCATAGAATACAGGGGAGCCGATTTATGGCCTACAAACATATTCTGGTTGCGGTCGACCTGACCGGGGAATGCCAGAACGTCATCGAACGGGCCCATGAGCTGGCTGGCAGTACGGAGGCCAGCCTGCATCTGGTTCATGTTATCGAACCGATGACCATGGCTTTTGGCGGGGATATGCCCGTGGACCTGTCCACGCTGCAGCGCCAGCAGATGGAGCTGGCCAGAGCCCAGCTTGAGGCGCTGGTCCGCCAGTATCCCCGCCTCTCGGCAGAGCGCTGCCACCTGATTTGTGGCCAGCCCCGCCAGGAGGTACACCGGCTGGCCCGGGAGCTGCAGTGTGACCTGATTGTCAGCGGCAGCCATGGCCGGCACGGTCTGGCCCTGCTGCTGGGCTCCACTGCCAACGACATCCTGCACGGCGCACCCTGTGACCTGCTGGCAGTCCACCTGGGCGAGCCGCCCGCCGCCTGAATCAGCCCTCCAGCTCGGTCCAGCGCTCCAGCAGCTGGTCCAGCCCGGCCTGCAGTGTCTGCAACCGGGCCAGGGCAGCAGCCGTAACAGCCTGAGGCTGCTGGAAAAAAGCCGGCCCGGCCATCTCGGCTTCCAGCCGGGCAATCTCGTTTTCTGCTGCCTCGATCTGCCCGGGCAGGGCATCCAGCTCCCGCTGCTCCTTGTAGCTCAGTTTCTTGCGGACAGCCCCTGTGGCCGGGCTCTGGGATGCAGATGCAGTTACCGGTGCTTCGGCTGCCACTGCCTCTTCTGGCCTGCCGGTCCGGACCTCACCACTAACGCCCAGCAGACGCGGTGAACCGCCCTGGCGCAACCAGTCCTGATACCCCCCGACATATTCCCGGACCTGACCATTGCCCTCGAACACCAGCGTGCTGGTCACCACATTGTCAAGAAATGCCCGGTCGTGACTGACCATCAGCACCGTGCCCGGAAACTCCAGCAGCACCTCCTCCAGCAGCTCCAGGGTTTCCACGTCCAGATCATTGGTCGGTTCATCCAGGACCAGCAGGTTGGCCGGTTTGCTGAACAGCCGGGCCAGCAGCAGCCGGGCCCGTTCACCACCCGAGAGCGCCCGCACGGGTGTTCTGGCCCGCTGCGGACTGAACAGGAAATCGCCCAGATAACTCAGCACATGGCGGTTCTGGCCATTGATGCTGATAAAGTCCCGCCCCTCGGAGATATTGTCGATAACGGTTTTATCTTCATCCAGCTGATGGCGCAGCTGGTCAAAATAGGCCACCTCCAGCCTGGTGCCAATATCGACCGCGCCACCAGCGGGCTGCAGCTCGCCCAGCAGCAGCCGCAGCAGCGTCGTCTTGCCGGTACCATTGGCACCCAGCAGGCCGATCCGGTCACCCCGCTGCAGCACCATGGAAAAATCCTTGACCAGCGGAGCACCGCCCGGATGGGCAAAGCTGACCTGCTCGGCCACAATCACCTGCTTGCCGGAGCGGTCTGCAGCCTCCACCTGAAAGCTGGCACGGCCCTGACGGTCACGCCGCTCACCCCGCTCGGCCCGCCGGGCCTTTAGCGCCCGCCCCCGGCCTTCCTT